>DASRAT010000711.1:0-9632 GCA_035638015.1 Gemmataceae bacterium
TAAAATCCTGCCAGCAGACGATCCCGCTGGCCCTGGGCGCCAACAACGGCGGCCCGCGCATCGGCCATGATGAATATACCCACTACTACCTTGCTCAATCGATCTACATCCTGGGCGAAACTGGTTATGAGAAGCTGTTCGGCCCGACTCCCGAGGCTGACCGCCTGGTGTGGAGCAAGTATCGCAACGGCATCGGGGATCAGTTGTTGCAGATGCAAAATCAAGACGGCAGCTGGTCGGCGGGCGGAGGCTTCAGTGTCGGCCCGGTTTATTCCACGGCCATGTACCTGACGATCATGCAGCTTGACAAAGGGGTTTTGCCCATCTACCAAAGGTGAAACCATTGAAGGCGAGCGTCGAGCCGTAAGGCCGGCGTGTTAGCGGGTGCCACGTCGGGTTAACGCTCGCCGTGTTTGCCGCTTGGCATTTTTTATCACGCGAGATACCACGATGAGCGAGCAAATTGCCACTCCCCGTTTGCATGGCGAAGATTTCCCCACCGGCGGCGCCGCCCCGAGCCTGAGCAGCGACGACATGGCGGCCATCAAAAGGCTGCAAGAGGCGTTCAAGGACATCAAGCGCCAGCTGGCGCGGGTCATTGTCGGGCAGGACCAGGTCATTGAAGAGTTGCTCATCGCCCTCTTTAGCCGCGGCCACTGTATGCTCGAGGGCGTGCCTGGTTTGGCCAAGACGTTAATGATCTCCACGCTGGCCAAGTGCCTGTCGCTGGCCTTTAGCCGTATTCAGTTTACGCCTGACCTGATGCCGTCGGACATCACCGGCACCGAGGTCATCGAGGAAAACCGCACCACCGGCCATCGCGAATTCAAATTCCTGGAAGGGCCGATCTTCGCCAATGTCATTCTCGCCGACGAAATCAACCGCACGCCGCCCAAGACCCAAGCCGCTCTGTTGGAAGCCATGCAAGAACGCCAGGTTACGGTCGGCCGCGTGCGTCATCGCCTGGGCGATCCGTTCTTCGTGTTGGCCACGCAGAACCCGATCGAGCAAGAAGGCACCTATCCCTTGCCCGAAGCCCAGCAAGACCGCTTCATGTTCAAGGTGTTCGTGAACTATCCGAGCTTCAAGGAAGAGTTCGAGATCGCTCGCCGCACGACGGCATTGATCCAGGACGACATCACACCGGTGTTGAGCGGGGCCGACATCATCGAATTGCAGCGGCTGGTGCGGCGCGTGCCGGTGACGGATCATGTGATTCATTACACGCTGGCATTGGTGCGGCAGACGCGCATCAGTGAAAAGAACTGTCCTCGTTTCATCAAGGACTGGCTGTCGTGGGGCGCCGGCCCGCGTGCGGTGCAAAATCTTATCATCGGCGGCAAGGCCCGCGCTCTGCTCTTTGGCCGTGCCCATGTGCAAACCGAGGACATTCAGGCGCTAGCGCTGCCGGTATTGCGGCATCGGCTCTTGACGAACTTCACGGCGGCGTCCGAAGGCGTCACCACCGATATTGTGATCGACAAATTGCTGCACGAAACGCCTAGCAAGGAGGGCGCATTGACAAGGGATGAACGCTTCCGGCACATGTTTGCGTCGTGACCAAAACGGCACCAGCGGCGAGGCAGGAATGGACCGCATATTGCGGCATGGAACAACGAGAAGGAGGGCGGAAGCAATCCTCAAGGATGGACCTAAGCCCGCCTTCAGGGAACCAGGCGGCGGCGTCATAACTTCGGAAGGATTCTCGACAGCGGAAATGGGTAGGCCTTGCCGTCGGGCTCCCCCGAGGTGGCCGCACAGTCCAAAGCTCATCTGTTCCCGGACGAAGGGGGCCCTGCCATAATCGAGTTTGAGGTGTCTGAAGCCCTGGTCAGGAAGGCAGAGGTGTTGGGCGAAATCCGGTTTGAAGCTGGCTTCGGGCTGGAGGAGTTGTTGGCCGCATGGCCGTCGTTGACCAAAAGGATCGTTGTGCCATGAACGCCGAAAACCGAATCCGCGAGTTGGCCCAATCTTATCTGGCCAACGATCACCAAAGCGATGGTGTCCGTTTCATTGACGAACTGCTGTTGATTGCAGCCGACGCTGGTGAAATTCGGTGCAGCATGGCTGGCAATGACGCGCTGCGATTCGAGGTGGAGAATCAACCGGTGTGGGAAATGCAATTAAGTCGTGCCAAATCGAAACTGCGCTATCTTTGTGCCCGTCTCGCGGTGCTTTGCACCGAAAAGGGCTCTTTGGATGGCACGCTTTACGGCGGAGCAGGGATCATCCCGGGAAACTCGACAACAAGTGAAAGCATGGACCCGAATGAATGGAAGGTGCGCTTAAGCAACACCGCTTCGGACCAGAACTTTTGTATCGTGCCTGGAGCAAAAATCAATCGCCGCCAAGGCCGCATCGATGCAGATGGCAAATGGGCGGATTCCATAGCTTTGCCCGCGAATGCGGCAACGACCGCTGACAATTAGAATGAGGCATCCGTGGCTGTCAAAGAAGACGATCCCCGCCGCTTTCTGCATCCCAAGACCATCGGCCGCATTTCTCGGCTCGATTTGCGGGCCCGCAGGGTCGTCGAAGGTTTCGTGTCTGGCATGCACCGCAGCCCTTTTTTCGGGCACTCAGTCGAGTTCGTCCAGCACCGCGATTACACCGCCGGCGACGACATTCGCCATCTCGACTGGAAAGTCTGGTCCAAGACCGACAAGTATTACATCAAACAGTTCGAGGAAGAAACCAACCTGCGCTGCCAGCTCGTGGTCGATGTCAGCAATTCGATGCATTACGGCCGCGGCGCCATGAACAAGTACGAATACGCCTGCACGCTAGCGGCCTGCATGGCATTGATGCTGGTGCGCCAGCAAGACGCCGCCGGTTTGGTCACCTTTGACAGTGATGTGCGTCAGGTCGTGCCGCCGCGTAGCCAGCAAAACCACCTGGACGCCATCTGCAAGGCCTTGCACATTTCCAGGCCCAAGGAAAAGACTGATATTTTCAAGATCCTGCGACGTGTGGCCGAGGCGACACCGTCGCGCGGCATGGTCGTGCTGATTTCCGATTTGCTGGTTGACCGTGATCCGCTCTTCAAGGGCCTGGAAATGCTGCGGCACGGCCGGCATGATTTGTTGCTGCTGCATGTCATGGATGAAGACGAGTTGAAGTTCCCGTTTTCGGGGACGACGCGTTTCGAGGGCATGGAGGACATCGAGCAGCTCACCTGCGATCCGCGGGCGCTGCGCGACGGGTACATCGAAGCGCTGGAAGAGTACCTGGTGGAAGTGCGCCGCGGCTGCGCTCGCCAGGGCATCGACTATTGTTTGGTGCACACGGGCGAATACCTCGATGCGGTGCTCGCCAAGTTCCTGCACCACCGCATGGCCCTTTTCAAAAGCGCCGCGAAAGGTTGAGCCGCTTGCGGCTTTGCACACCACCATGCTCGAATCACTATTCCTCAATCCGGCCGCCCTCACTGTCGGCGGGGCCATGGTCAGTTCGCCGATCCTGATCCACCTTATCAATCGCATGCGCTTCAAGCGGTTGCGCTGGGCGGCCATGGAGTTTTTGCTCAAATCGCAAAAACGCAATCGCCGCCGGCTGATTATCGAGCAATTGCTGCTATTGCTGCTGCGCTGCATCCTCATCTTCCTGGCGGGCGTATTACTGTCGCGCTTTATCGGCTGCACCGGGGTCTTTGGCGGCGCAAGCAACTTTGAGCAAAAACCTAACTTGCATGTTATCTTGCTCGACGACACCCTGAGCATGCACGACAAGGTCAAGGACAAGGACGATTGCTTCAAGGCCGCCAAGCGTGACATTCTCGATGCCATTGCCCGCAATGTCAGCCAATCCAGTACCGACGACGGCGTGGTGATCCTGCGTCCCTCGGATATCTTGAATGGCTCCGAGTTCCAGCCCAAGGCATACAGCCGGCTCAACGACCCCAACAATTACAAGGAGCTGGAAACCGATATCGCAGCCATGGAATGCACCAAGCTGCGGTTTTCGCTGCTGGAAAGGCTGCAAAAAATCAAGCAAATCGCCGACACCTCCGACAGCAAACTGACCATCCACGTCCTCAGCGATTTCCGCAAGAGCGATTGGGCTGGCCCCACCGCCAAGGACTTGCACAAGGTGATGCTCGACCTGGGCACGCACGACAACGTCAAGAAGCTTTACCTCATTGACACATCCCATCCGACGCGCGAGCCGGAGCAGGGCGGCGTGCCGGCTTATCACGACAACATTGGCATCGTCGAGGTCCGGCCCAGCACGCGTGTCACGAGCAACGGCAGCACCGTCCAGGTCGTGGTGACCATCGTCAACTACAGCCCACGCGACGCCAGCGTCGAGGTGGTGCCCTTCAACAACGCCACCGGCCTGGAAATCCGCGAGAAGGATTACGAGACGCCCATGCCCGTCAAGGTGCCGGCCGGCAAGACCGCTCAAGCCGTGTTCAGTTTCCCCGTGCGGCTCGAGATCAAAGACGGCGATGACAAAGGGTTTTATCGCCTTGGCGTCCGCCTGCAGCGTGCCGGCGGCTTGCCGCTGGAGAGCGACGGCCTGGCCGAAGACGACGTTCGCCACGCCGCCATTGAAGTGCGCAGGTCGATCCCGGTATTGATCATCGACGGCAAGGGCGAGGAAGGCCGGCAATTTGGAGGCGACAGTTTTCATGTGGCCTCTGCGCTGAAGATCATCGCCGGCTCCAAATACGAAGTCGATTATGGCCACAAGCTGGTCGGCGGCGACGCCCGTGAAGCGCTGGAGTCGCCGGACCTCGCCAATTACACCAGCATCATGTTGTTCAATGTGCCCAAGCTGGAGGACAAGCAACGCGTCGGCCTGGAGCGGTTTGTCAAGAACGGCGGCGGCGTCTGTTTCTTCATGGGGCCGGACGTGCAGGCGAAGCATTACAACGAAGACCTTTATCGCAAGGGCAATGGCTTGTTCCCCGTGCCGATCGCCGATACCTTCCACCCGATGGCCGGCGTCAAGCTGTTGCCTCCGGAGTTCACCGGCCGCTACCAGGTCTTGCTCCGTGACGACCAGTTTCCCAAGACCGAGAAGATTCCGATCTTCGGCCCGGTCTTCAAGCAGCCGCGTTTGCGCGATTTTTTGAAATACCTGCCCGTGCAGCGCTACTGGCCGGCCTTGCCGCTGAACGAGTGGGCCGGTGAACCGGGCCAGGTCCGCGAAGTGGCGAACCTACCCAACGAGGAAATGGCCGGCAAGTTCGCCAATGAAGTCAGCCAGTTTGTCAAGACGCTGCCTGTCGATCGGCCCGAGTATCGCGAATACCGCAATGGCCTGGCCTTGCACGGCAAAAACCTGCTCAGCGCAGTTAGCTCAGGCACCAAGGTTCCCGCCTACAAGGTGGCCGAGTTGGTCGACCGCATGCTTGTTGATCGCGGCAAGGACAGTGACAAGGATACTTTCCCCAACCTGGTCGAGTTTTGGGACCTGCGCGACCCGCTCGTGCAAGACCTCAAGCGCGACGCCATGAACTTGCGCAAGACGCTGCTTTACAGCAGCCCGCTGGTGGTGGTCAAGGATTTCGGCCGTGGCCGCGTGGTTGCCTGGATGACCACCGCGGGCAAGGAATGGAACCTGTGGCCTGACGGCATCACCGGCACCATCGTTTACGCTCCGCTCATTTACGAGCTGCAAAACTATCTCACCAGCCAGTCGGGCGACAGCGGTCAGACGGTCGGCTCGACGTTGAACCTGACCGTGGACGGCAAGCGCTTCGACGCCAATCGCACGCTCAAGATCGCCCGCATTTTTTCCAAGCCGGTGCTGAACAAGCCCGAGGTGCCGGCGAGTCCGGTGTCTTTCCAGGGCGCCAAGGAAAAGGGCGCTTGGACGTTCAAATTGGACAATGCCCTGGAGCCGGGTTTTTATGCGTCGAACTTGCTTTACGGCGACGGCCAGGAAGCGGCCAAGCCGCCGATCTGGTGGGGCCATGCTTACAACGTGGACACCACCGCCGAGGGCAATCTGCAGCGTGTGTCGCAAGAGGAGATGGAAAGCGCCTTCATGCGTCAGGCCGGCGGCAAGGTGGGCTGGCGGCGCGTGGCCGATGTGACTGTCGTGGCCATCAATCGGCCCTGGGATTTGTCCGAGTGGCCGGTGTTTTTCCTGATTTTTATTTGCATTTTGATCTTTGAGCAGGCGTTGGCGGTGCATTTAAGCTCGCACCTGAGGACCGGCGAGGCGGAGCTGCCCGCGCAGGTTGCGACGCCGCGAGCCAAGGCGGCGTAAATCCGGCGGGGATAAACCCCGCCGCTCGTTACATAGGTGAATCCCATGACCCCCGAATCCGCACCGATCAAGGAATCGCAATTCGTCTGGCGGCGTTTCTTGTATCCGCTGGAGCCGTGGTCCTTGCCGGTTCCCAGCATTTTGATCCTCGCCGTGCTTATACTCATTTTGGCCTTTCGCCATCGCGAGGAGCTCAAGCAACTCTCCGATTACCTCGCCTGGTACGTCAAGCTGACCCTGGCTGTCCTGGTGCTGTTGGTGGCAGTGGCCGCCGCTGTTCCGGGCCTTTTGGTTTGGGACGTGCCGATGATGCTCAACTGGGCGCTGTGGTCTTTTTTCGGGGTATTGGGGCTTGTCCTTTTAATCCTGGCGATGGGGCTGCTCATCGCGATGATCAGATTCCGTCACTACACGGAAATGGCGGTGGTCAGCGTGCTGGCGCTGGTGGCGATCATCGGCGGCGGCGGCTATGCCTATGTCGGCTACCAGCTTCGCGAAGCGGTTTACGCCTGGCTGGTCATCATGGTTCCAGTGCTCCTGGTCGCCGCGTTCTACATCGGGGCGATGTATTATTACGATTCGCGCTCGGTGCACGCTTTGTGGGCCAGCTTCCTTGGTCTGTTGCGGGCGTCGGTGTATGCTTTGCTCGGCGTTTGTTTCTTGCTGCCGGGCTGCCAGGAATATGACACGACTATTACCGAATCCAAGGTGCTGATCCTGTTTGATGTTTCCGGCAGCATGGATGCCGTGGATGGCCAGGAAGGCGAGAGCGGCATCACGCGCCAGGAAAAGATCATCAGCTTTCTGACCACGGCCTACCCGCAAGGCTCCAGCGGCAAGAACTTCCTGGAGCACCTTACGGAAAACTCGCCGGTGGCCTGTTACCGCTTCGGCACCGTCGCCGACGATGAGCCGGTGTTGTTCAGCGCCAAGGGCCAAAAGTCATGGCATGCCCAGCAATGGCGAACGTGGTTTCGCCCCGACAAGATTGCCCGCAGCGACATCCCGGTTCCTGCTGCTCTCACTGATCCCAATCAGATCGCCGCTTACATTCAGTCCAAGGCCGCGATGTACGCCCAGCTGCGTGAAGGCACGGACGTCGGCGGCAGTGTCCTGCAAATCCTGCAGCGCGAGGGCAATAGCCGCATTCAATCCATTATTGTCTTTTCCGACGGCAACTCCAATCGTGGCGACGAGGAAGCGATCCGGCAGGTGCTGGAAAAGGCCGGCAACGTCAAGCGGCCGATTCACGTCATCACCGTCGGCGTCGGCGATTACAAGCAGCCCGTCCGCATTCGCATTGAGCCCTTGATCGCCCCGCAAACCGTGCGTGCCGATGACAGCGGTTTCGAGGTGCGCGTTCCGGTTTACGGCGACGGCTTGCCGGGCGAGGAGTTCGAGGTCACGCTGACTGCCCAGCGCGTCAAGGACCGCCAAGGCATCGAACTGAAGAAAGAGAAGGTCTACATCGTCGGCAAGCAAAAAGGCAAGTTCGGCGGCGGCCAGGCGCCCGACGAGATCGTCTTCAAGGTCAAGCTCGAAGAAATGACCAAGATCAAGGCCGACGAGGACACCAAGGGACAGCTCCAGGGCCAGTGGAATTTCACCGCCCAGATGCCGCGCCATGCCCGCGAGGCGCCCGACAAGGACAATCCTGTTCACCTCAGCCAGCCCAAGCCGGTGATGGTGAATGACACCACGCTGCGCGTGCTGCTGTTTGCCAGCGGCCCGTCGCGCGATTATCAGTTTGTCCGCGTGCTGTTTGCCCGTGAACAGGAGGCCAAAAGGGCCAAGCTCAGCATTTATTTGCAAAGCTCCAAGGGGCTGGACGATGTCCACCAGGACGTGGACGGCACCCATCTGCTCAACGATTTTCCAAACAAGCTGGAGAAAGCCGCCGGGGGCAAAAAAGTGGACGCCTCCAAGGAAGGCGACGTGATGAACCTCAAGTCCTACGACGTGATCATCTGCTTCGATCCTGATTGGACGCAATTGTCCAAGACACAATTGGACATTCTCAAGGAATGGGTCACCGAGGAGCAAGGCGGCATCATCTTCGTGGGCGGGCCTCAACACATGCAGCGGCTGATCCCGCCGGTCGATGAAGATAAGTTCAAGGAATGGCCCCTCAAGCAAGTCTTTTCCATCTTCCCCGTGGTTTTGGCGCGGAATCCTCCTGGCGTAAAGGCCGAGCTGCTGCAAGACACGAGCATCCCTTACACGCTCGATTTCACCGGCATGGCCAAGGGCTACGATTTTCTCAAGCTCGACGAGGACAGCTTTATGCCCCTCGCCGGTTGGGAAGACTTTTTCGGGCCGTATGTAAAAAGCGACTTTCCCGGTTTCGGGGAGAAGATCCATCCCTTGCGCGGTTTTCACGGCTACCTGCGTGTCGCCAAGGTCCAACCCGGCGGGGAGGTATTGGCCACCTTCGGCGATCCGAAAGCTCCGAAAACGCTCGACACACCGCCCACGGGCCAGCCCTATCTCGTGTCTCGCCGCATTGAAGGCAAAGGTAAAAGCTTTTACATTGGCTCCGGCGAGTTGTGGCGCATGCGCACTTTCAAGGAAGATTATCACCAGCGCTTTTGGATCAAGCTGGCCCGCTACGTCAGCTCCGGCAGCGGGGCCAAATCGTTTGGCCGTTTCTTGATGGCTGGCGAATTTGTCACCGGGAAGGTTCAGATTGCCGCCGAGGTCTTCGACAAGGACGGCGCTCCGCTCAATCCCTTGACGCCGCCTTCGGTCACTCTGCGCAAGCTGGATGGCAGCAGCAAGGATGCCAAATTGCCTACGGCCCAGCTGGTCTTCAACGCGGACAAAAAGAAGCAGCAGGACGAAGAAAAGCGGCCCAAGCCCCCCGGCACGCCCTTCAGCGGCGAGGTCGTGCTGGACAAGGAAGGCCAGTATGAGATCTCCATCGACATTCCGGGCACGACCGAATCGATCACGCACAACTTTGAGGTGAAATCACCCAACGTCGAGATGTCGAACCTGCGCACCAATTTTCCCAAGTTGTTTAGCATGGCGACCGAGGCCACTCCCGCCATCCTCGCCCGGCTGGACCGCGATGCTCGCGGTCGGCTCGAAGGAAGCAAAGATCGGCCGCAGGAAGGCGCGGACTCCAAGGCGGACATGGGCGGCGGTCCGCGGCTGTTCTTTTTATTGGCCAACGCCCAGCCGATCAGCCAGTGCATCGCCAAGGTGCGGCCGGAGGAAGACAAGGTCAAAGGCCGCATCCGCGACCTGTGGCCCGAGGGTCCGGAGGTTTACAACGCCGCCAGCTGGGACGATGTGCCGTGGTTGTTCTGGTCGATGCTGGGAGTGCCGGCGTTTGTGATGGGCATCGTGGTCGTCTTGTTGCTGCTGGGCGGGCGCTGGATGGCGGCGCTCGGCGTGGTGGGCGTCTTGAT
>DASRAT010000712.1:0-4552 GCA_035638015.1 Gemmataceae bacterium
TGGAGGTCGAAGTGACGCCCAAATTGAACAAGGGGCTGATCACCGTCCCGTTGATGGTCGGAGCGAAGCCATTGCAAAGACCGAATCCTCCAGCGGCATCAACCGTCACGCTGTTGCACTTGGCACCGGCAACGGGATCCAGCACGATATCGCCGTTGATAATGGTATTGGGCGCAGTGCCGGTGTTGGTTACCCCGGCGGTGGCCGCGCTGCCGAACGTGGCAACCAATCCGAGGTTTACCGGCGCGAGACCGGTGGCGACGGTGGCTGCTGTCTTGAAGTTCCATGCAAAGCTGCAGGCGATCGTAACGCCCGCGGCGCTCGTGGCGCCCTGGGTAACAATCGCCGTATAAACAGTATCGACCGCGAGCGCTGAAGACGTCGTCAAGGTCGCCACCTTCGTGGAGGCGTTGTAGTTCACCGATGCCGGCACGAGGATAGCTCCGCCCGATGGCGTCAGCGTGAAGGTTGTTGCGTTGATCGTTGCCGGGTCCATCGCCAGGCTGAACGTGGCCGTAATCAATTTTCCGCCGCCAGCAACTCCATTCGTGCTGGTCGTCGCTACCTGGTTGCCGCTGGTGGGGTCCGAGGAAATCACCGTGGGAATGGTGGCTCCGGCCGCCACGGTACAGGATGTGGCGCCCGGGACGACCGCACCTGCTGGCGCGCCGAGAATGGTTCCGGCCGCGCTGCCGCTTCCGCCACCGCCGCCGCATCCTGCCGCCAAAACGCTCAACAGCAGCACGATGACCCACGACGGGAATCTGGAATAGCTCTCGATTGTATTCATTGGCTGCCTCTCTTCAACGGATCCGGAAAACCAGCGATGTCATCCACCGACCCCGTGTCGGTGCGCACGCTGGTGTTCTGCGCAATCGTTTATGCGCGGAATTTCACGGCCTGAAGTATTGGCTTTCGCCGCAAGAGAGACTGTTCGGTGGCGTACACAGGCGAGGCAATTTGTGCGCTTGGATACACACACGACTACGACGCACCGCGCGCGCAGGCGGTGCCATCAAGAGCGAGTGGATTACACTGAAATATTACTTATTTAAATCAAATAGTTAAAGTAATTCTCAGGGGCCGGTAGGCATCACTGATTGAGGCAGATGCCGGCGAACTCGATGTCGCAGGCCTTCCCGCTAACGCCGGTCGCTGCTACTAGATCGGCGCGGCGGCGGCGGGAACCCGCGCAGGCATGGGTTGGCGCGCGGCCTGCAGTCGCGCGTGCTCCTCGTCGACGTCATAGGACGCGAACACTTCGCGGGCCAACCGGGTTTCCGGCAACACATAAACGATTCCATACGTGCCGGTAAAAGCCGGACGCACCACGTTCTCGTAGAACTTCGCCGGAACGTTGATGCAGCCAAAGGAAATACGGTTGTCGAGCGGCGTCGCAGTGGCAAGGCGCTCCAGCCTATGGTCCTTGGGATTGGTCGTAACCACCCGATGCAGGGATACAGCACCGTCGTAGTCGACCCACAGGACGTCCTCGCCGCGCGTGCTCATGCCAAGCGCGGCCACGAAGCGGCCCGCGGGCGTCGTGCGCTCCTCGGGGCGAATGCTCGACAACTTCCGGTCGCCGATGCCGGGAACGGCCTCATCACCCAGCGCCAGGCCGAGCAGCGCCGGGGCCGCGCCGCGGAGCCGCCCGTCCGCAGCGAAGACAAAGACCTTGGCTTGCGCCTTGTCGACAATCGCGAATGGCATGCCGCGATTGTCGCCGGAATCAGCCACCCAGTCCGCCACGTGCCGGGCCTCGCTCGAAGCGCGCTCCGATTCAAAGTTCGCCCGTTTGGGGCCTTGTGCCACAAGCCGCGCGTCGCCCGCCGCGGCCGCCTGGTGAGGGGCAAAAACAGCAGCCAGCACGCCAAGGCAAAGTGCGATGGCTATCGCTCGTCCGGCAAAACCGCAAGTGGCGCAAACGTGCATTTTTTTATCTCTCGGCGATCCAGGTTCGGCGGTTCTCAATTGCGGTCTTGTCTGGGGGGAAAAGGTACGATGATCCGCGGTGGCGGCAGAGCTTCAACTGGCGGGGCCACAGGCGCCATGCCCACCGCGTCCGTGCGGTCCGGCGCCGTCCCGGTTATCAGTATGGGCGGCATTCTGATACCTGTCACGACAAGATTCACACCCGGCACGATCTGCAACGACTCGGGCGCAAATTCAAGCTGCGGCACCTCGAGCGCGACTAATTCCGGTTGCGGCGAGAACGGCGGCACCACTACAGCCAGCGGCGGCACGACCGGCGGCACCACGACGACTGGCGGCACTACGACCGGCGGAATTGGAAACGGGGTCACCAGCAATGCGCCATCGACATAGGTAATAGTGTAGTTGGCAGGCGAGAACGTCCCACCGGTGGCGGCGCTTGGCGTGATCGCATACGGACCCGGTACAGCGGCGGTCGCTGGCGTACCTGCGGGACTGAGCACGGTGACGCTGCCAACGGTTTCACCGGCTACGGGGGCCACGGGAGTCGTGAACGCAGTGCTCGCCGGCGTGAATGTCTGGCCGAAGACTTTGGTCGCATCGTTGGCCCGGATCGTCAACGGGGCCGGCGTAATGTCGGCGGTTGTGACCGCGGTGGAATTGACCGTGTAGTTGCCCGAGTCAGAGCCGGCAAGGCTCAGGCCGGTGCCTGTCACTGTCTTGCCGTTGGCCACGTCCTTGTCGCTGAAAAGGGCGGTGCCGCCGACATAGCTCACCGTGTCTCCGGCAACGGGAGTGGCCAGCGTGCGGGTCACAATCGACGCCGAATTGTTCCCGTCGTACACCTTGTTGGCCGCCGTGATGCTGCCGACGAGCGTCGCCGGCGTAATGGTGCCCGGTGCGGTGTTGACGGTGATGGTGTAATTGTTGCCCCCGTTGCCGTCGGTCACGGTGTAGGGACCCGTTGCGACCAGGGTGCTGGCCATCGCGCCCATCACATTCTTGCTGGCATAGGCCTGGGTAAGCGGGCCGTTCAGCGCATCGCCCGCTTGCAGGCCGGTCGATGTCGGTATGCCCACCGAACCGGTGGTGCCGTCATAGACACGAGCGCCGGTTACCGCGTTGACCGTCAACGGCCTGACGAAGATGTCAGCGCGAGTGGTATAGGTTCCGGCAGGCGTCCCGGAAGGGGCAAACAGGTCAAATACCGCATTGGCAAAGGTGCTGTCGTAGGTGATCAGCTTGTTCGTTCCAACATTCCTGGTGTCGAAATTGGCATTGCTTACGACACCTAACGCAGCGCCGGAAGGGTTGCCCAACACATCAGGCTTGAGCCCGCTGACGGTTGCAGCCGTCGTGCCGTCGTATAGTTTGTTGTCCCCCTGCCCGAACACCCACGCTTTCGCATCTAACGTTCCTGCTCCCGTCAAATTCGCGTCGTAAGCAATTATTTCGGCACCCGTAGTAGCGTAGCTCACTGGATTGAAGCGAATCCTGAGCGCGCCGGTGGTGATGGTCAGACAATTAATTCCACAAGTAATGGCCACGGTGCCGGCGGCCACTCCCGGCCCAGTACCATCATTATCGGCGCGAAATACCATGTTTCCCGTGGTAATCGTCGAGGCTGCAGACACGTTTACATTGCCCCCGGCGATCGCCGTAAGGGTTCCAGTGGTAATCGTCGTGGCCGCAGTCAAATTTACGTCGCCCACGGCGGTAAATGTGAGGTTTCCGGTGGTTGTCTTCGTGGCTGCAGCAATGTTTACATTGCCTCCGGCGTTCGCCACAAAGCTTCCTGTGGTGGCGGTAATTGCCGCATTCACGGTTACGTTTCCAACGGCGTTCAACGTCAATGTCGGCGCCGCCGCGTTCGTCCACGTAATCGTGTCGCTGACAACAATATTGCCCGCTTGTGCATTGGTGCCACCGGCGCCCGTCGTGATGATTACGCTGGTGCCCGCGTTAAGCGCGGTCTCGATGTTTGTGGTTGTAACGATAGCGTTGTCGTTGGTGCTGGTGAAGTTCGGACCCGCCGTGACGTTGGTATCAGCGCCCACCGCCTGGATGGTGATGTTATTCGGGTCGAGCAGCCACATGCCGTTCGGTCCATTGGGCGCGCCGGCGTTGATCCGGATGCCATCGACGTCCAGCCAGTGGCCGGAGGTTTCGATCAGGCCGCCCGCGCCGCCCTGCGCCCCGCCGCGCGCCGTGATGCTGCCGTATGCGCGCGTCGAGTCGTTTGACCACAGCACGACCGTGCCGCCGCTGCCATGGGTGACAGCGTCAGCACTGATGGTCGAGTCCGCACTCATGTAGCTCGCGGAGGCATTCTGGACGGCAGGGTTGTTGCCCTGGTAGCCGCCGCCGATCAGCACGCTGCCGCCGCCGGCATCGCCGGAAGCATTGATGTGCCCGTCAAAGAGACCGACGTGGTGGCCGGTAACCGTGACGCTGCCGCCAGTCTGCCCTGCGCTCATGCCGGAGGCGTCGAGCGTGCCGCCGACGTTGACCGTGCCGCTTTGCATGTCGCCCAGCAGCCGGATGGTGCCGTTGTGATTCTCGATGGTCTGCGCCTGGATCACGCCGGTGTTGTTCACCGCGCTCTGCAGGAGATTGCCCG
>DASRAT010000713.1:0-3682 GCA_035638015.1 Gemmataceae bacterium
CCACCTGGAGAGTTGAAGTGGTATTTGACGGAGCCCACAATTGACGCGAATCCGCACATTAAGTGTGACAGAACGGACCCCATGATCAACGGATCGTGGGGTTTTTTGTTGGCCACAAGTTGCTCGCCAGGTTATTGTGTCACCAATAAACTTGTTGGAGACCAATCGTGCATACATCAAAATCGCGTGTCGCAGTCACACTAATTGCAGCGCTGGCGCTAGTGGCATTGTGCTCCGCGCCGGCGTGGCTTGACGCCAGTCAAACGCAAGCCCAGGCGCAGCCGGCCGCAAAGCGGCAAATTCTTGCCATCGGCGGCGGCGGCGGCACGCCCATGATGAAATACTTCCTATCACTCACCGGCAAGAAGACGCCGCGGGTCTGCTACATGGCCACCGCGACTGGAGACCCCCAAGCGTCCATGGAAAAATGGGTCGCCAACATGAAGGCGAATTATGACTGCGATCCGCACATGCAGCGGATGTTCGTCAAGTCGGGCGACTTGAAAAGCTTCGAAGACGAATTGCTCGCGGCCGACGCCATTTACGTCGGCGGCGGCAACACGCTCAACATGATCGCCGTTTGGAAGGCGCAGGGCGTCGACAAAATCCTCCGCAAGGCCTGGGAAAAAGGGACCGTGTTGGGAGGCGGCAGCGCAGGCTCAATCTGCTGGTTTGAGCAAGGCTCCACCGACTCGCGGCCCGGTAAGCTGACGCCGATGGATTGCCTGGGTTTTCTCAAGGGCAGCAACTGTCCCCATTATGACGGAGAGAAACAACGCCGGCCATTGTTCCAGGATTGGGTCAAAAAGGGCGAGATCATGGAGGGCCTCGCCGCCGACAACGCCGTGGGCCTGCACTTCGTGAATGACAAACTTCACAAGGTCGTCACCAGCAACGCCAAGTCCGCGGCCTATCGCGTGACCCGCGTCGGCGATAAGGTCGTTGAAGAAAAATTGCAGGCGGAACTGCTGCCCAAGTAAGCCCGCCATGTAGCTGTTAGCTTTGTGCTACACCAGGATCAATCAACATTACACCGGAGTAGATGTCGTGCATCCACACGCTGGGCGATCTTACAGTTCTCGAATTTGGACTGTTGCGGCCGTTTTCTTTCTTCTCCTGGCAGCGTCATTGGGGTTGGCCAATGCCGAAGCCACGGTCCAGCCGGCGAAAACGCAACCATCCGCCAAGCGGCAAATCCTGGCCTTCGGCGGCGTCGGCCTGGAAAAAGCAGGCACGGCCCCCACGCTCATGAAGTACTTCCTGGAACTTGCCGGCAAAAAAACTCCGCGCGTCTGCTTCATGCCTTCCGGCACCGGCGACGCCAAGGGCGAGATCACCCGCTGGAATGACGTGATGAAAACCTACGATTGCCAGCCCAAAGTGCAGAAGGTCTACATTGCATCGCCGAGCACCAAAAGCTTTGAAGCTGAACTTCTGCAGGCCGACGCCATCTACATCGGCGGCGGCAACGCCGTCAACATGCTGGCCATTTGGAAAGTGCAGGGCATCGACAAGATCATCCGCCAGGCCTATGACCGCGGCATCGTGCTGGGCGGCGAAGGCGCGGGCTCAATCTGCTGGTTCGAGCAAGGTCTGACCGATTCGAGACCGGGCAAGCTCAGCATCATGGATTGCCTGGGTTTTCTCAAAGGCAGCAATTGTCCTGATTACGACACGGACAAAAGCCGGCGGCCGCTGTACCAGGATTGGATCAAGAAAGGTGAGATCAAGGATGGCATCGCGGCGGATGCGGGCGTGGCTTTGCATTTTGTGGATGAGAAGCTGGTCAAGGTGGTTGGCGTCAAGGCGAATGCCAAGGCTTATCGGATCAGTCGCACGGGGGACAAGGCCATGGAAGAGGCTTTGCCTTTGGAATTGCTGGCGAAGTAAGAACAACCAAACAAGGTTACTACATGGCCATGAATTCAAGCGGGCCGGTTTGCGCTTGAACCAATGCCGGCATCCGTCCACGATGACGTCGAATGACCGGCGACGCCGTTTGCAATCTCTGCCGATGATTCCTCCACCGCCACAGCCGCAATATCCACCCATTGCCGCTCACCATCGGCAAGCACATTCAACCCAATCCACGCCAACGCATCAGCCTCGTCACGGTTCAAATCAAAGGTGGCGCTCGTAGGCGTGCCGTCCAAGAAATGTAGCCGGCCGATGGAGCCGTCCCGCACCAGGCAAAACCGCCGCACGCGATAGCCACTGATTCGCACAATGTGGGCTTCGCGGTGAGTGACGGGGTGGCAAACAATTCGCACCAGCCTTTCATCGCGGCCGGCCAGGTGCTTGCCCAACCGGAGCAGCCGTTGACCGTGAACGCAAAAGGCGTTCAAGCCGACGGCCACCGGACGGCCATCAGGCCAAAACGGAGTGTAACCCTCCAAGGCAGCGGCATCGACTTGTTTGTCGGCAGAGGGGGCACGACGAAATAGCACTAACAGGGAGCGGGGCGTCATTCCAGTTCGGCTTCTCAAAAGGCCAGCGAGTCGGGCATTGAAAAGGATGGAACGTCCGTTGCTCGCGATTCGCCTTTGGCAGCTCGCAAACTGGCACAAGATTTGGCTGGAATTTCAAGATACACAAAATACGCAAATTGTGCAATGCAGATTATCCATCAGATTCAAAAATCTGCATGGAAGTTGAATTGCTGCGCTGAGCGATTTGAGTTTCATGGGAGTCGTCAGCGCACTTTAGTAATGGTGTTTCCGTTGCCTTCCACAGGTTGCAGCGGTAAATTCCAAGTGCTGACAAGCTGCTGCTGGCACACGCAACTCTACCCTGAGTGGCAATGCAAACGACTCCGCTGACTTCCGTCGATGAAGACGCCCGCCGGCAATTCGAGGCGGCCTGGCGCAATGGTCAGCCCGAGTCGTTTGAAAAATATCTGCCGCCCGACGGCCATCCGCAATTCCTGGCCACGCTGGAAGAACTCATCCACATCGAAATGGAAATGGCCTGGAAGCGTTTTGGCCAGGCCAACACCGGCTCCGACGTTCCCTTTCTACCGCTAGTCGAACAGTATTTCATGCGCTACCCGGCTCTGCGCACCAAGGAGGTCGCACTTCGCCTCGTTCGCCAGGAATTTCTGGTGCGTCAACGATTTGGCGACCGGCCCGAACCAGATGAATACAAAGCTCGCTTTCCGCAGTTGGTTCAGACCGGCCAGGAAGTGGAGACGCTGGCCGCGGGCGACCATGTGCCGGCGCCCACTCCGATCATTCCAGGTTATGACATCCTGGAAGAGTTAGGCCACGGCGGCATGGGTGTCGTCTACAAAGCGAGACAGCACAGTTTGAAACGCCTGGTAGCGCTCAAAATGATTTTGAGTGCTCGCGCCACCGAACAGGATTTGGCCCGGTTCCGCATCGAGACGGAAGCCGTGGCTCAGTTGCAACACCCCAATATTGCGCAGATCTATGAGGTTGGCGAATACGGCCGACGGCCGTTTTGTTCGCTGGAATTTGTGGACGGCGGCAGCCTGGCCCAGAAGATTGCCGGCACTCCGCAACCAGTCCAGTTGGCTGCTGGCATCGTGGAGCAATTGGCCCGGGCGGTTCAATCAGCTCACGACAAAGGCATCATTCACCGTGACCTGAAACCGGCCAACGTCTTGCTCACCACCGCGGGCTTGCCGAAAATCACCGACTTCGGCCTGGCCAAGCGGCTCGAA
>DASRAT010000714.1:0-5696 GCA_035638015.1 Gemmataceae bacterium
AAGCATTCAAGTATTGCCCACTTCGGAACGGATGAGTGATTTCCTTGACCGGATCGAGGAGTTGATCGGCGCTTTGAGTGTCCTGGAAGACCGTCATCCATGCAAAGTGCTCGATGACATGCTGAAAGAGAGTGCGACTCACACCTTGGCCAGCAAGGCAAACGGCGCAGCGCTCGACCGAAAGAAAAAACCACTAAGGCGAAGGTAGCAAAAGGCGGTCACCGCATCAATCCGGCAGCTCCTTGATCGCAATATTCTTAAATTGCACCAGCGCCGGCGGCGATGTCCAGCCGCCCTTCTTGGCGTTCCAGTCCCCGTGATGTTGCAATGCAATCGGACCGCTTTTGGCCACGCCGGGCAACTGGGCGTTTTCGATGACCATGTAGTCGTTGAGCTTCACCCACAGCCGGTCGCCCTTCATGGTAATCTCGAAGGTGTTCCACTCGCCGCGCGGTTTGTCCATCTTCTTTTTGGGCGTGACGCCGGCCTTGACCGCGGCCGACGATTTTTTGTTGGTGCGGTAGCCATAGACCTCGCCGGAGCCAACCGGCCACATCCACATGTTGACCTGGGCCGCGTCCTGGCCGCGCAGGTAAACGCCCGAGTCCACGTCCTCGATCTCGATTTTGATTTCCTTGCCGCCTGCGTCTTTCTTGTGCGTGCCGTCGGGCAAAATCATGTAAACGTTTTTGTTCATGTAACCCTTTTCCTCGTTTTTCAGACGCCAGTCGATGAGCAGCACGAAATTCTTGTAGGACTTCTCGCTCCAGAGGTGCTTGTCTTTCTTGGCCTCGCTCTTGGCGTCGTAATCGATGACGCCGTTGACGATCTTCCAGTGGCCGTTGTCGCCGGCGGGGACTTTCCAGTTGGTGAAGTCCTTGCCGTTGAAGAGCGATGTAAAGCCTTCGGGAACCTGCCCGGCCTGGCTTGAGGCGGCATACTCGGCACAGCATGTCAGCAGCGCGACGGCAATCAGACAGCAACTAAGGCGTTTCATGGAGAGACTCCGAGAGGCGTGACTTGGGATGTCCAGGGGAAAAGATAGGACGGGGGGTAGCGAGCGGCGACTGCAATGCATCACGAGCTTTTTTCTGGCGGACGTGCATCGCTTGAGGTAACGTTTGGAAATAAGCGTTGGTTGGGGTTGATGGTTTCCGATAATGCGAAAGGGTTACGCCATGCGTATAACGCGTCGCCGCATGTTGCAAATGAGCGCCGGCAGTCTTTTGGCATCGGGGCTGTGGCCCGGCGCGCTCGCCGCCCAGCCGCCGCAAACCGGGGCCTTTCGCTTCCTGGTCATCAACGATCTGCATTACATTGACCAGCGCTGTGGAACCTGGTTCGATCAGCGCGTGCTGCCGCCGATTCGCCAGGCCCAGCAGCGGCCGGACTTCATCCTCGTGGTCGGCGACCTGGTCGAGAACGGCACCCGCGCCCAGTTCGGGCCGGTCAAAGACCTGTTGGACGGCTTGCACATTCCTTATCACGTAGTCATCGGCAATCACGACTGGAGAACGCAGACGGAGCGGACGATTTACAAAGTCATGTTTCCGAACCAGATTAACTACACCTTCGAGCACCAGGGCTGGCAATTCATCGGCCTGGACACTACGGAAGGCACGAACTATCAAAATACGTCGATCGCGTCCGACACCATGCGCTGGCTCGACGACAACCTGCCGCGCTTGAACCGGCAACGGCCGACGGTGGTGTTCACGCATTTCCCAATGGGTCCGACCGTGACCTACCGGCCGCGCAACGCGGAGACTTTGCTCAACAAGTTCCGCGACTTCAATTTGCAAGCCGTTTACAACGGCCACTTCCACGGCTTCACCGAGCGCACCGTGGGCCGCTCAATTGTGACGACCAACCGCTGCTGCGCCATCAGCCGCAACAATCACGACGGCAGCCGCGAAAAAGGGTACTTTCAATGCCAGGCCCGCGAGCGGCGTATTGAGCGGACGTTTGTGGAGGTGAGGCCGGCGTGATGGTTCCGCTCATTGGTAAAAAGGGGACGCAACTCATCACGAGCCGTTTTTGGTGGACCCAGGCACCGAAATGACAACCATCCCGGCAGCACAAGCCAAGAAATTGAATCTGCCCCTACCGCAACAACCGATCGCTGGCGCTGTGATTTCACCAACAAATCTGACCTTCCGTTCTGGATTGCTGCGCGCCAGGATTCTGGGCACGGATGCAACCGAGTACGTCTTTCCGTGCTTTTTTGTGGGCGATCCAGCCGGACCAATTCCCGTCGATCCATTCGGAGACGCCGTTCCGAACCTGCTTGGACTGACCGGCGTCATTAATCAACTCAGCCTTACCTTCGATGGCGACCCAAGCCCCACCGCACCCTACGGGAATCTGATCGTGGAAAAGATATGAGCCGATCCACTTCCGAAATCTACGTCAGCACCGACATCGAAACCGACGGCCCAATTCCTGGGCCCAACTCCATGCTCAGCTTCGGCTCCGCCACTTACACCGCCGACAAAAAGTTGGTAAGTACCTTCACTGCCAATCTTCATCCGTTGCCCTGCGCCAAGGGCGATCCCAGGACGATGGAGTGGTGGCAATCCCAGCCCGAGGCGTGGGCCGAGTTGCACCGCGATCTGCAAGATCCCGCCGACGCCATGCCGGCCTATGTGGCCTGGGTCAAGCAATTGCCCGCCAGGCCGGTGTTCGTCGCCTATCCTGCCGGCTTCGATTTTCTGTTCATGTACTGGTATATGATCCGCTTCGCCGGTGAAAGCCCCTTTTCATTTTCGGCGCTGGACATCAAATCTTTCGCCATGGCGACCCTGGGAACCGACTACCGCCAAAGCGTCAAGAAGAACATGCCCAAACGCTGGTTTGACGATTTGCCGCATACGCACAAAGCTCTGGACGACGCCATTGAGCAGGGCGCGATGTTCATCAATATGTTGGCGGATAATCGGAGACGGAGGGACACCGCTTCGGGATGATTTCATCAGCTTCTTTTAATAAGTGTATTCCGCCAACCGACTCTGGTGCCACGGACAAATCGGAATAGAATTCGGGAAACCCGCCCCACGGCAAAACCGCGCGAACTTGGAGTCCCGCTCGATGATTGTAGGCGTACCCCGCGAAACGCAACCCGATGAGCGACGTGTAGCCCTTGTTCCTGAACTGCTGCCGCGACTGGTCAAGGCGGGCCTTGAGGTGCATGTCCAAACCGGCGCCGGCGAGGCAGCTGGCTTTCCGGACAAGACTTATAGTGACGCAGGCGCCCAGCTGGTGGCCGATCCGCTTCCCAATGCCGACTTCGTCCTCAAGGTTCAACCTCCCACGGTGGCGGAAGTCGCGCGCATGAAACCTGGCGCCACGCTCATTGGATTCTTGAACGTCGCGTCCAACGCCAATTTGGTGCCCCTGCTCAACACTCGGTCCATCAACGCTTTTGCCATGGAGCAAATGCCACGCATCACCCGCGCCCAGCCCATGGACGCATTGAGCGCCATGAGCACCGTTGCCGGTTACAAGGCGGTTTTGATCGCGGCCAATCGCTTGCCGCGGTTTTTCCCTTTGCTCATGACGGCGGCGGGCACGGTCCAGCCGGCGCGCGTCTTCATCATCGGCGCCGGTGTGGCGGGGTTGCAAGCCATCGGCACCGCCAAACGGCTGGGAGCGGTGGTCGAAGCCTATGACACGCGGCCCGCCGTGCGTGAACAGGTTGAAAGTCTGGGCGGCAAATTCGTCGTGCTGGATATTGCAGCCGAAAAAGCCGAGGCGGCGACAGGTTATGCCACCGCCCAGAGCGAGGAGTTTTACCGCAAGCAACGTGAATTGATGGCCGCCGCCATTGCCAAGGTGGATATCGTCATCACCACCGCGCTGGTGCCTGGCAAAAAAGCGCCCATTCTTGTCACTGAAGAGATGGTTCGCGGCATGCGGCCAGGCTCGGTCATTGTCGATCTCGCCGCCGAGCAAGGCGGCAATTGCGAATTAACGCAAGCCGGCCAGGAGGTCGTCAAGCACGGTGTTATCATTATCGGACCCGTCAACATCGCCAGCACCGTGGCTTTTCATGCCAGCCAAATGTACGCACGCACGGTCGTCAGTTACTTGCTGCACCTATTTCAGGGCGGCGCGCTCAAGATCGACCTCGCCGACGATCTGACGAAACTGCCGCTGGTGACCAATCAAGGTCAGATTCTCCAAGGAAGCGGAGGGACGGCTTCATGAGTTTGGACGTTGAACTTGGCCTGTACATTTTCATTCTGGCAGGTTTTCTAGGATTTCACCTGATCTCGCGCGTGCCGCCGCTGTTGCACACGCCGTTGATGTCAGCGACCAATGCCCTCTCCGGCATCTCACTAGTCGGATCGCTGGTGGTGTGCGGGGCGGGCGAACACTGGTACAGCACCTTTTTCGGCTTTATCGCGGTGGCTTGCTCGTCCACAAATGTCGTTGGCGGTTTTCTGATCACCGACCGCATGCTGCGCATGTTCAAGACCGAACGCGACGGCGGCAAGCAGGCCTTGTGGCAACAGCTGGCCATGCCTGTTGGCATCGCGTTGCTTTGCGTCATCCTGGCCCTGCTTTGGTTTCTGGTGCATGGCAAGCACGTCGCGGCGGACAGCATGCTGAAATGGTTGTATCTGCTCGCCGGTGTCCTGTTCATCTTGGGTTTGAAAGGCCTCAGCTCGCCACGCTATGCCCGTCAGGGTATGTTTCTTGCCGAAATCGGCATGATCGCCGCGGTGGTTGGCACGTTGTTCAATGACAAGATTCACGGCTGGGGTTATTTCTGGATTTTCTTTGGGATGATCATTGGGTCGGTGGCCGGCGGCTCGATGGGTCTGCGCATTCCCATGACCGCCGTGCCGCAGCGGACCGCGTTCTCGCATTCGCTCGGGGCATTGGCGGCAATGCTCATCGGCATCGCCGAGTATCTGAGCAATTATGACAAATGGGGAGCGGAAAAAATGATCCCCTTGAACTTCGAAGTGGTGATCGGCGGCCTGACGTTTACAGGCAGCTTGATCGCTGCCGGTAAGCTTCAAGGGTTGCTGCCGGAACGGCCCATGACCTATCCCTTCCAACGCATTGGCAATTTCGCGCTGCTCGCTGTCTTGCTTTTCAGCTTTATGACGCTGCTTTTCTATCCGGGCACGGTGCCTCTGTTTTTCTTGATGGTTCTGTTGGCTTTGGCATTTGGCATGCTGCTGGTCATGCCGATTGGCGCGGCTGACATGCCGGTGGTGATCGCGCTGCTTAACTCCTACGCCGGCCTGGCCGACGCCGCGATGGGCTTTGTGCTCGGCAACAACGTCCAGATTATCACCGGATCGCTCGACGGCACGTCGGGTTTTCTGCTTTCGCTGCTCATGTGTCGGGCCATGAATCGCTCGGCGACCAATGTGTTGTTCGGCGCCTTCGGCCAGGTCCAGGCCCAGACGGAAGCTCAGGAAGCCAAGGGCACCGTCCGCAGCATTACCGCCGAGGAGCTCGGGACGACGCTGGAGGCGGTCCGGTCCGTGGTCGTCGTGCCGGGCTACGGCATGGCCGTGGCCAAGGCTCAACATGCCGTGAGCGATCTGGCCAAGGTCCTCAAAAAACGTGGCATCGATGTCAAATACGCCATTCATCCGGTCGCCGGCCGCATGCCGGGGCACATGAACGTGTTGCTCGCCGAAGCGGAAGTGCCTTACGACGATCTTTATGAAATGGAG
>DASRAT010000715.1:0-8245 GCA_035638015.1 Gemmataceae bacterium
CAAACAATCCTGACTGATTTTCCGCAAGGCATCCGCGTTGGGTTTGGCCTCGGTCAACGCCTGCACCCGCACGGTGCCACGCAACACTTCTTCCTGCATCGCCAACATCTTTTGGCAACGCTGGATAAGGTTGGCCAGAACGCGTTCCATTTCCTCTTCACGCAGCTGGCGGATCAAGGCTTCCAGCTTCTTGCGGGCTTGCTCAAAGCTATCGATGGCCTTATCCGATTCCTTGGCGGCATCGTCCTTCTTGCTCTTGGCAATGCTGTCCTGGGCGCTCTCTTGATTTTGCGTGCCTTCTTGAATTTTCTTCTTGATCTGGGCGGTGTTGTCCTTGGGATCATTAGGTCCGCCCTTGGGCGGCGGTTGATTGTCGGACTTGCCGCCGGCTACGGGAGGTGGTGGTTGATCACCACCGCCTTCTTTCGGCTGCCCTGGCTTGGCTTCGCCTTGGCCCTTGCTGTCACTGCCGGGTTTGGATTCGCCTTGCTGGCCGGGGGCTTGCGATGGCTTCGACTCGGCAGGTGTCTTGGGGCTGTCGCCTGGTTTAGATGCACCGGCATCCTTGGGGGCCTGAGCATCGGGGCTGGGCTTGGCAGCGCCGGGCTCTTTGGGATCGCCTTTGCCGCCACCTGCTTTGGGGTCGCCCTTGCCATCTTTGGGATCGCCCTTGCCACCACCGCCCTTGGGGTCGCCTTTGCCGTCCTTCGGATCGCCCTTGCCGCCACCCTTGGGATCGCCCTTACCATCTTTTGGATCGCCCTTGCCGCCGCCGGCCTTCGGGTCACCCTTGCCGTCTTTGGGTTCGCCTGGCTTGGCAGCGCCGCCTTCTTCACCTGGTTTCTTGCCCTCGCCGGCTTTGGCACCTTCGGCAGGTTTGCCTTCGGGCTTGGCTTCCGCTTTCTCGCCGGCGCCGCCTTCCTTGGACGTGCCTTTGAAATCCTTGGGATCAGCGCCCTGGCTGCCCTTGCCCAGCTGATCGGCGATTTTTTCCGCTTCTGTTTTCACGTCGCCCTGATTGCTGGCAACGATTTTATGGTCAGGGTTGGTTTGAATTTCCGTGCCAATGATCCGTTGATCGCGGATGACACGTTCCAGTTCCTTGAGTAGCTTCTCAAGAGCGATGCGCTCTTCCTTGCGGTTGCCGGCTCCATTGTCGTTCCGCAGTAGATCTAAAAGATCTTTCAAGTCGCGCGCCAAGGCAAAGCTCTTGTCCACCGCCTGTTGGATGTCCCCGGAATTGGCGAGTGTCGCTTGTTGACTGAGGACTCTGATGAACTCACTGAATTGCTTGGTGATGTCCTTTTCCGAGATGTTCTCGAGCACTTTCTTGAGCTGAGCCGCGCGAGCTTTATCCTTTTCATCCGCGCTATTGGCTAGCCGCTGTTGCAAGGTCAGCAGGGATTTCTCGAAAGCGGAAAATTTGTCCTTCAGTTCCAATTCAATTTTGGCAAGTTCTTTGTTATTAAGGGTCGGCTGCCCATCCTTGCCCTTGCCGATCTGCGGAGGACCGCCTTTGCCCGTGGTGTCCTGGGCGTGCACCGCCAACACCGCCGTGAATACCGCCAACGCCACCGAGGCCACCAGTGAATGCCGCATCATCATCGTGTCCTCCGGAGAGCCAGTGTCCAAATCACCTGACCGGCGATCTGTTTCGAACACCAGCCCCCATCATCTGTTGCATTGTAGTCTTTACCGCCTCCGCTAGCAATTGCATAAAGCCCGCAATGTGCCAACCGGCGGCCAACGACTTTAAGACGAGCCGCTCATTAATTCGTAACAGCTTCTTTTCGCAAGCAAATAGGCGAGTCGTTGCTATGCCGGGGTTTGGGGCCGATCATAGCTCATGATTACGCAGGTTGCCAAACAATTTTGGCCAGATTCTCACGCTGTATCCGGCGGCCTGATGGCTTTTTCCGCCTTCGCCCCCTCCTGCTTATTGCCCAGCTTACGCAGGTGTAATCCCAGCGCCAACAACGTCAAACTCCAGAGCAGGCCGAAAGCCAGCGGACCATAGGTCAGCTGGAAAGGCATCACTGCCCCCAGTGCGAAAAACGCAGCCCCCACGGCATAGCAACGGCCCCAGTAATTGCTCCCCATGATGAAAAACGCCATGCCCGAAAGGATGGTCATGGTTGGATAGAGAATGAAGTCGTCCCAATGCGGCGGCGCGCCGGGAGGATGCACCAACAATCCTTCGCTTTGCAAAAGCCGAAATGCTACCCAGTTGACAATCAAAGCGCCCAGGTAAGCGAGCCAGATGGTCCAAAGCTCCCGCTCCGCGGCGCTGGTCGGCAACAGCCGGCTGCCGCGGTTGCGCCAAAACGCAATGCCCATGGCCAGGAACTGGCAGGTCCGTGCGACCCACTTGGTCCACGGCGGCAACTCACCCACCGCCAACAAAAACACCACCAAATGCTCAACGAAGGTGATCGCCGCAAAAACCAGCACCATCGTGCTCCAGCTCTGAAAAGCCACGTCGTGCTGGCTGCGGTCCAGCATGCGGGTCATGTAGTCGAACATGTTCGACGAGCGGGCCGAGATGGAATCGCCGTCAAGGTAGCGTTGCATGTCGGCCGCCACTTCCTCGGCGCTGGCGTAACGCCGTGCGGGGTCTTTTTCCAGGCACTTCAGGCAAATCGTCTCCAGGTCAGAGTCGATCTTGGGATTGAGCAGCCTGGGCGGCACTGGGTCGGTTTCCAGCACCTGCATCAACGTGTCCAGCGGCGTTTCGGCCTTGAAGGGAGGTCTGCCAGTCAACAATTCATACAGCACCGCGCCCAGACCGTAAACATCGGTCCAAGGCCCTTGATCTTTGATGCGCCCGCCGGCCTGTTCGGGGGCCATGTAACTGGGCGTGCCCAGGACCGCCCCGGTCCGTGTGTGGCCAGCGTCACCGTCTCCCAGCCGTTTGGCCAGGCCGAAGTCTGTGACGTGTGGCTGATCTTCCGCATCGATCAGGATGTTGGACGGCTTGATATCACGATGCAACACGCCCTGACGATGGGCGTAATCCACAGCCCGAGCAATTTGGCGCAAATAAGCGGCGGCTGTGCGGCTAGGCAACGGGCCTCGGCCCAGCCGCTGTGCCAACGTCTGGCCGTCAATGTATTCCATGCTGAAATAATGTTGCCCGTCAACGTCGCCGACGTTGTAGACCGCAACGATGTTGGCGTGCTGCAGCTTGGCCGCGGCCTCGGCTTCGGTCTTGAAGCGAAACAAATCGTCCTCGCCTGCCAATCTGCCGGTGAGGATCATCTTGAGTGCGACAATGCGGTTGAGACTGGTTTGCCGCGCTTTGTAAACCACGCCCATGCCGCCGCGGGCGATCTCGACGATCAACTCATAATCGCCAAAGGTCGCTTGAGGCACCGGCTGCGGCTTGGCAACCGTCGGTGGCCCGACCAGGGTAGCCGACGTGCTGGGGCTTGCCTCCGCTTTTGGGCGGTCGGGAAACGTCGGTTGCGAATTGAAGTTCGACATAGGCATGACTGTAATCGCCCGGCTCAATAAACGCAACTATAAGGAGACTGAGAGACAAGGAGTTTTTCTCCATGTCTCCCAGTCTCCTTGTCTCCTTGTCTACCAAACGGCTAGACTAATTCCTAAATAGCTCAACTCCTGGAGTCCAACCAATGACCCCCGCCGAATCCGCCCGCGTGCTTGCCGACGTGGAAGCATTTTGCACCGAAATCCGCAGCATCGAAGAGCTGTGCTACGTCGAGCACATCTTCAACGATCAGGTGGTCCCCCTGGGTCGCAAGCACAATATCCTCGGCATGCCGGTGCCGGTGGCCTACGGTGGCCGCGGCGCTGACACCATGACATATGCTCGCGCTCTGGCTCGCATCGGCCGCGAAGGCACCGGCGTGCGCACCTTTTTCTCGGGGCACACCTCCATTGGCCAATATCCGATTTTCACCTGGGGCAATGAGGAACAGAAGAAGCGCTACCTGCCCGCGTCCGTGCGCGGCGAAAAGATCTTGGCCTTCGCTCTGACCGAACCAGACGCAGGCAGCAATCCGCTCGAAATGACGATGGAGTACCACCGCGACGGCGACCATTATGCGCTCAACGGCGTCAAATACCTGATTTCCAACGCCGGCATCGCGAGCACTGCCGTTTGTTTCGCTTACCCCCGAGGTCGCCAAGGCCGCATCAGCGCCTTTATTGTCGATCTCGACGGCCCTGGCTGCGCCAAGGAAAACCTCACCGCCAAGATGGGAATGCCGACGGCCAACACTGGCATGTTCGAGCTGACCGATTACAAGGTGCCAATCAACAATTTGCTGGGCCAAGAGGGCAATGGCTTCCGTATCGCCATGGGGACCCTGGTCAGCGGCCGCATCAGCGTCGCCTCGGGCTGTCTGGGAGTTATTGAAGATTGCCTGGCGGAAGCGGTGGAATACGCCAAGAACCGCCAGCAACACGGCAAGCCGATTGCCAAGCATCAACTTGTCCAGGAACACATCGCCATGATCGAAATGGATCGGCTTGCATCGGACGCCCTGGTGATGCAAGCCGCGGCGGCCAAAGACGCCAGCGCCGCCGATCCCGCCAACACTGAACTCAAGGGAAAAGCGGAATTGCTGGCGGCCCAGGCGAAGTTGTTCGTGGCCAACGCAGCCTGGGACGCGGCGGATCGGGCCGTGCAAGTGTTCGGCGGCCGTGGGTGGTCCACCTTGTATCGGCCGGGGCGGCATTTGCAGGACGTCCGCGTGTGCCGCATTTATGAAGGGACAGATGAGATTCTCAAACTGAAGGTGGCGGCGGCGGTGCTGGGGAAGGAGTACGAGGCGTTCAAATAATTCTGAGCCCGAAGCGCAAGCGAGGACGACACTACATGCCTCGCTTGGGGTAAGCCTGAGCCCGAAGCGCAAGCGAGGCGGAGACCCTCGACCTCGCTTGCGCTTCGGGCTCACATCCGGTTGCGAAAACGATTCATAAAAAAACGTGAGGTTTACCAATGACTTCCGGCGATTTCCCCCTGGCATATTTCCTGACGTGGACTACCTACGCCACTTGGCTCCCCGGCGACGAACGCGGTTGGGTAAAAAAAGGCACGTGGTCCGTGCAGGCGCCCGACCCAACATGGGTGGACACCGCCGAGCGAGCCGTGACGGAATCGCCGGTGATCCTTACCTTACCCCAGCGGAAAATTGTTGATGACGTGCTGGTGAAACACTGCCAAATGCGCCGCTGGCATCTCCATGCGCGCAATGTTCGGACAAACCATGTACATGCGGTGGTGACCGCCGCAATCGACGGCGAAATCGTTCGCAGTCAACTTAAGGCTTGGTCAAGCCGCCGCCTATCAGAACACGCGGGGCTCAGCGGCCAAGGCAAGAACGGTCAAAAGCGATGGTGGACGGAAGGCGGCGACATTGAATGGGTGCGAGATGATGAGCATCTTTACAATGTCATTCGTTATGTCGCCGAATTGCAGGATCACTTGAGGGATTATCAATGAGTGTTGGAGGTGACCCCGAAGCGCAAGCGAGGACGCTGATGCATGTCTCGTGTGGATGGTAAGATCTGAGCAAGCGAGGCGACCGATTCGTCCTCGCTTGCGCTTCGGGCTCAAATCCGCGGCCTCGCGTTCGCCCTTGCTACTTGGCTCGTCTTGCCATAAAACCTCCTACTACTCATTGATCCCAAAGGACGAGCCGATGCCACATACCAAAACCGCCAAGAAGCGCCTGAAGCAAAACGAGAAACGCCGCGAAAGCAATCGCATGGCCAAGAAGGCCATCAAGACTCAACTCAAAAAGGTCGAGGAAGTCGCCAAGAACGGCACCGCCGAGCAGCTTCAGGTGGAATACAACCTGGCCGCCAAGAAGCTCGATAAGGCCGCCGCCAAACGCGTGGTGCATCGCAATATGGCGGCGCGGAAGAAATCACAACTCGCCAAATTGCTGCTACGCAAGAAGCAAGCGGCGCCGGCCTAGCAAAATTCGTTGGCGCTCATGAGCCTCGACTGGTCCACCGCGCTCGCTCCGCCCCTGTTGACCGCAGATTTGCCGGGCGTCGGCGGCCGCATCAAGTCCGTACCCGAAGATTTCGACGTCGAAGAAATCCCCGCCTATGAACCGTCAGGCAACGGCGATTTTCTTTACCTTTGGCTCGAAAAACGCGGCATGGGCGCCGAGTATTTCACCCGCCAGGTGGCCCATCGGCTCGGCATCCCCAGCGGCGAAGTCGGCACAGCCGGCCTCAAGGACCGCCATGCGGTCACGCGCCAATGGGTGTCCGTGCCGGTGAGCGCCGAACCGCAAGTGCCACAGCTGGAAGGCGACGGCATCCGCGTCCTCAAAACCGGCCGCCACAGCAACAAGCTCCGTCCGGGCCACCTTCACGGCAATCGCTTTCGCGTCATGATCCGCGACATCGCCACCAACGTGGACATTCAGCCGATCCTCGAACGCATGCGCCAGCAGGGCCTGCCAAATTTCTACGGCGCCCAGCGCTTCGGCAACAACGGCGAAACATTGCACCTGGGCCTGGCCTTGTTGCTCAAGCAACCGCCGCCCATCTCCGCCGATGGCCGTCGCCCCAATCATCGCAACCCTTTCCTTCGTAAGTTCGCATTGTCGGCCGTTCAGTCGGCACTTTTCAACCATTATCTGGCGGCGCGAGTGAACGAAGGACTGCTGCACCGGGTGACACACGGCGACGTGATGGCCAAGTGGCCCTTCGGCGGCATGTTCGTCGCCGAGGATGTCGCCGCGGAACAAACACGTTTCGATGTCCGCGAAACCGTAAGTGCTGGCCCCATCTTCGGCCGTAAGACTTTCCCCGCGAAATATGAGGCCGCCGCGCGGGAAGCGATGATCCTGACGGAGGCAGGCCTGTCGCGCGAGTCGTTCGCCCAGTTCGGCAAGCTGATGGCCGGCACCCGCCGACACAACTTGATTTACATCGACGACCTGAACGCCGATTTGCAGCTGACCAACCTCCAGCTGACGTTCACATTGCCGGCTGGGAGCTACGCCACAGTGCTTCTTCAACACGTTATGAAGACCCCGGTGATCGCGGACGACAACATTGTGGAGGAGTGACTTTCGTGCCAACAGAACCGAGGAATTCCAGGAAAAGTCGGCACCGATTCGCCAGCTGGCAAGGTCGAAGTTCCGATTGTAACGATTGTGCCGAATAATTCGTGGCAGTTTTCCTTGCGCAGCTGCGCGGGGATCGTTTAGATTTGTCCGCGCGACGGCGTTGCGCGACAATCGCAGGTGAGGGGCCTGCGACAACCAACCGTGCTTTATGGAAGTGTCCTGGGGGATTCCGCGTGATCACCAATTTGACTGAGTTTACCGTTCCAGAGAAGATCCTGCTAGCCGCCGACCAGCTGGAAAAGCAAGGTCAGTCGCCCTTCAGCGCCGAAGCGCTGATCGTGGCCTCTTGGCAGCAGTTTCCAAAAACCTTCGGCCTCAAGGGCTACGCCGACTCGTATCCCGATTCCAACAAGGTGCTGAGCAGCATCATGGGCGTCAAAGGGCTTGCCCGCCGTGGCTGGCTCATCAAGATGGGCGCCAAGATGTATGCCCTGACCCGCGAAGGCCGCTCGATTGTCCGCCGCGTCTTGCAGCAGGACGACGAACCCTCCCCCGGCGGCGGCACCATCCGCCTCAGCCGTGAACACGAGAAGTTTTTGCTGGGCCTGTTCGAAACCTCGGCAGTGCAAAAATTCGAAGAGAACCGCAAGGCCGAGCTGACCTTCGCCGACGCCTGCAAATTCTGGAACATCTCCGAAAACATGAAGGGTGATCAGCTGGATTCTAAATTGACACAGTTCGAACAAACGCTGACCGAGCTGGACCGCACTCTTGCCGGCGGCGACGCCGAAGTGGCCGGCGGCCGCGTCATGTCCGCCGGTGACCTGCGCGTGCTGACCAACATTCATGGCTACATGGAAGACCGTTTTGGGCGGCATCTGAATTTGCTGCGCAGCAGAGCCGGACGGCGCTAGCATCTAACAGCGATTGAACCACAGAGGCACAGAGACACCGAGAAGAAAAGGCCTTTCTTCTCGGTGTCTCTGTGCCTCCGTGGTTTTTTAATGCATGTCAGCCAGGTGCCCCCTCCTCGCTGCGGTCAGGCGCAGACTGAGTGCCAACGAAGTGACGCCGGACTCTCGCCCGGGGTGTCATCCAGGCGTAGACTGTCCTTTCCGAAAACTGATCAGGCACAACAGTGTATGACCCATTCCTCGGAAGGCACTAAGCGTTTGAAGTCCGCCTGC
>DASRAT010000716.1:0-3633 GCA_035638015.1 Gemmataceae bacterium
TGGCTTAGGCCAAGGGTCAACTAAATTACAAGTTGCTCTCCATTTCCATGTCGAGTTCTGGTAGATTCCCCGCCGCATGTAGGGGTAAAGCCCCAACGGGGGCGGGGTGTTCGGCCGCGGACATGGAGGTCGCAACGTGGCCAGTCGCTGGCGGTTTCGCCACAAGCTGATCTTGGCGCATGGCCTCGTTGTGGCCATCGTGCTCGTACTATTGTGCGGCACGCTTTACGGCCTCATTTCGTATCGTACCACCACGCGCACTTTTTCCAAGAAGCTGGGAGAGTTGAGTCAAGCGGAGGAGTTTCGCAGTAAGGTCCGAGAATTGGCCGACGCCGCACGGACCAACGATGTCAAGGCCCTGGACCGCCATATTGGCGAGGCCAAACAATCGCTGCAAATCTACGACAAACTCATCAAGGATTACACCGACCGCGGCTTTGAGATCCCTTACGCCTACAAGGAGCGGGACATCATTGATGGCTTGTTTAGGGGTTTCGACCATCTGGAAGACCAGCTGGGAAAGGTAGAGTTTTTTGGCGGCGATGCGGGCCGGCGCTCCTTGGCTGAGGACCCAAAAATCAAAAAGCCTATAGACAGTATTCGCGACAGCGCCGAAGATTTGTTGGCCACGATACGTGGTGATCTGTGCGAACGCGTCATTAACGGAGCCAATTTAGATTACAAACTAAGCTTGTGGTTCGTGCTGGGCGTGACGGGCGTTGGCATCATCCTTATGACGGGGTCGCTGCGGTTCTTTTACCAATGGATCTTTTATCCCATCCGTGATTTGCAACTGGGCGTCGCCAAGGTGGCCACGGGCAATTTCAAGCACCACATCGACGTCAAGAGCAGCGACGAAATCCAGGACCTGGCTGCCGCCTTCAACGACATGACGCGCCAGCTTGACGATATGTACACCGATCTGGCCCGACAGGTGAACGAGCGCAGCCGCCAACTGGTTAGATCTGAGCGTTTAGCCAGTGTCGGTTTCCTCGCCGCCGGCGTGGCCCACGAAATCAACAATCCATTGGCCAGCATCGCGTTTTGCAGCGAAGCCCTGGAGCGCCGGGTGGTTGATATGCTTGCCCAGATTCCGGCCAGCTCAACCGCCGCGGAGGAGTCGAAGGTCATCACGAAGTATTTGAAAATGATCCAGCAGGAGTCGTTCCGCTGTAAAGAGATTACTTCACGCCTGCTCGAATTCAGCCGCGGCGGCGAACGGCATCGCGAGCCGACCGACCTCAGCGAGTTGATTCAGAATGTGCTCGACATGGTGCAGCACCTGCAAAATCGCCAGGGCAAGGAAATATTGTTCCACCAAACACAACCTGTGGTCGCTCTCGTCAACATGCTGGAGATCAAATCAGTGGTCGTCAACCTGGTAGTCAACGCCCTGGACAGCATGGATGAGGGCGGAACGCTTTCAATCAACCTGGGTCTGCGCGACGGCATGGCGGAAATGGTCTTTCAGGACACAGGCTGCGGCATGTCCGAAGAAACGTTGGAGAACATATTCGAGCCGTTCTTCACGCGCAGCCGCACGGGCAAGGGAACGGGGTTGGGACTGTCGATTTGCCATCGCATCATCAACCACCATCAGGGCGAGATTGAAGCCCACAGCGCGGGGCCGGACCAGGGAAGCACGTTTGTCGTGCGTTTGCCGTTGCAACCGGCAGACGAGCAACCGGTGCACGACAACAAGGAACTTCGCTTGAGCAACCATGATCACCAAGTCGGTCGCCGAGCAGCATGACGAGCCGGAACCATGATTTAACGAGGCGGAAGCGTAAGCGACGGAAGAAGCCATAGAAAAACGGTCCGGAGAACGGAAAAAGGAGGCACGATTTGACCACCCCGGCACACAAAAGCCTGCGCGTGCTATTTGCCGACGACGAAGCGTCGCTTCAGGAGTTCATGCGCACCGAACTGCCCCGTCTGGGGCACGAGGTGACGGTCTGCCCTGACGGCAAAGCGGCGATCAAGGCGGTCGAAAAGACTCGCTTCGATGTCGCCATTCTCGATCTGCGCATGCCAGGCCTGGACGGCATTCAAGTATTGGAGCAACTCAAGCAGCTTTCGCCGGACACCGAAGCGGTCATGATGACCGGCCACGGCAGCATGGAAAGCGCCGTTGAAGCGCTGCGCCTGGGCGCCTGCAATTATCTGCGCAAACCGTGCAAGCTCGCCGAGATCGAGGCGGTGCTGATCGAGGTCGCCGAGAAACGCGCGCTGAAGTTAAAAAACCTGGCTCTGCAAACCCGTGTGCAATCTGCGGAAGGCCCGACAATCCTGGTCGGCAAATCGCCGGTAATGCAGAGCGTTCACCGCCTTATCGGCACTGTGGCGCCCACCGATTCGACAGTCATGATCCTCGGCGAAACCGGCACCGGTAAGGAATTGGCCGCACGCACATTATTCCAGCAAAGCAAGCGGGCCGATCAACCGTTCGTCCCCGTCAATTGCGGCGCTCTTTCAGAGAACCTCGTGGAGAGCGAGCTTTTCGGCCACGTCCGTGGCGCCTTCACCAGTGCCGACAAAGATCACAAAGGCCTTTTCGAGGTGGCCAACGGTGGCACGCTTTTCCTCGACGAAGTCGGCGAATTGAACAAAAACATCCAGGTAAAACTCCTTCGTTTCTTGGAATCGGGCGAGATCCGCCGCGTCGGCGACACCAAACCCTATCGCATCGACGTGCGGGTGTTGTGCGCCACCAACCGCGACCTGCGGACTATGATCGCCGAGGACCAATTTCGCGAAGATCTCTATTTCCGCATCAACACCTTTGAAATCCGCCTGCCACCGATGCGCGAGCGGCGCTCGGACATCCCCGACCTTGCTCGGCATCTGTTGGCACGAGCTGCCAAGCGCCCGTTGGAACAGGTCGCCGATTTGCTGACACCGGACGCCATCGACCTGTTGCTCGAACACGAATGGCCGGGCAATGTCCGCGAACTGGCCAACGTCATGGAGCACGCCTACATCATCGCCGGCGGCCATCAGATCACCGGCGAGCATTTGCCGCACCACTTACGTCAACACAAGGGTGAGCCGGTTACGCTAACCCTCAAGAAGCCGCCCGAATTTGAGCAACGGCCCACGCTGTCCGCGGCGCCCTCGGCCACGCGAACATTGAAAGAGATCGAGATGGAGCACATTTTGAAAGTCCTGGACAAGCATAGCGGCAACAAACCCGCCGCCGCCGCAGAGCTGGGAATTGTGCTGAAAACGCTGTACAACAAATTGGAACGCTGGCAGGAAGAGCAAACCCGCAAGGCTGGTTAGACGCTGTTAGCGCAAGAAAAAGGACGGCCAGTAAAGCCGTCCTGCTTCAAGATTTACCACTCCAAGATTTAGGCTTCAAGATTTACCACTCCAAGATTTAGGACGCGATCCGCAATTGCGGCGCTGGCATGGTGTCGGCGGATTCCAACTCACATTCAAAAGTCAAGCTGCCAATGCGAATGCGATCACCGTGAAATACGGTCGCTTCTTGCAACCGTTCGCCATTGACGAATACGCCATTCAAACTGTTCAGATCGAACACGCGCCACGATCCGTCGGAAAACACAAATCGGCAATGCCGCCGGCTTACATCCGGGAGAGCCAGCCGCACATCCGCCGCGCTATGGCGGC
>DASRAT010000717.1:0-5680 GCA_035638015.1 Gemmataceae bacterium
AAGGTTTGAAAACGGCGAGTCCGCAAAAATGTTCAAGAACGCCATCGAGAAAATCGTGAGATGTTGGCGGCCTTGGCGGCCTTCGGCTTGCCGCTGACCTCCGACTGCCGCACCGACGCCAGTTCGCGTTCGCCGTCTTGAATTGCGCCCCCGCCCGGCGTATCACAACCAAGAATATCGTTCACCGTCCGTTCATTCGCCAACGCCTGGCCTCCCCCGGCTCGGCGGGAAGGAGCTTTTGGCATGCCCCTCGGTTATTTGTGTTTGACACTGCACGCCCATTTGCCCTTCGTCCGCCATCCTGAGTACAACGATTTTCTCGAAGAAGATTGGCTCTACGAGGCCATCACCGAGACCTACATCCCGCTGCTCGACGTTTTCGACGGCCTGGAGCGCGACAAGTGCGATTGGCGCATGACCATGTCGGTTACGCCGACGCTGGCCGCCATGCTCAGCGATCCGCTCTTGCAATATCGCTACGTTCGCCACATCGACAACCTCATTGCCCTTTCGAGCAAGGAAATCGAACGCACCCGCTGGCAGCCGGAGTTCAATCATCTGGCCCACATGTATCACGACCGCTTCCAGCGCTGCCGCGATGTGTTCGTCAAACAATACGACAACAACCTGGTCAACGGCTTCCGCCGTTTCTTTGAGGCGGGCAAGCTGGAGATCATCACCTGCGGCGCGACGCACGGCTTTTTGCCGCTGATGCAGCACAACAAGAAAGCGATGCACGCTCAGATCGAGCTCGGGGCCCGCGAGTACGAGCGCCACTTCGGCAAACGGCCGCAAGGAATCTGGCTACCCGAATGCGGTTACATCGACGGCGTTGACGAACTGCTGCGCGACTCCGGCATCCGCTATTTCTTCACCGACACCCACGGCGTACTCTACGCCGAGCCGCGGCCCAAGTTCGGCATTTACGCTCCGATCATTTGCCCCAAGAGCGGTGTGGCCGTGCTCGGCCGCGACAGCGAATCGTCCAAGCAAGTGTGGTCGGCAGTGGAGGGCTATCCCGGCGATTACCAGTATCGCGAGTTCTACCGCGATGTCGGCTTTGACCTGGATTTCGAGTATCTCAAGCCGCACTTGCACGAAAACGGCATCCGCAGCCATCTGGGCATGAAGTATTACAAGATCACCGGCCGCGGTGATCAAAAAGAGGTGTACAACCCGCGCGCCGCCATGGACAAGGCCGCAGACCACGCCGGCAACTTCATGTTCAATCGCGAAAAGCAAGTGGAGTGGCTGTCCGGCTCCATGGATGGCCGCCCGTCGCTGATCGTGGCGCCCTACGACGCCGAGCTTTTTGGCCACTGGTGGTTCGAAGGCCCTGACTGGATCAACTACCTGTTGCGCAAGCTGCACTGGGATCAACAGACGGTAAAAACGATCACGGTGCCCGAGTATCTCGACAAGTTCCCGAAGATTCAAGTTGCCCAGCCGTCGATGTCGAGCTGGGGCCACAAGGGCTACTGCGAAGTATGGCTCGAAGGCAGCAACGATTGGATTTACCGCCACCTGCACGAAGACGCCGACCGCATGGTCGAGTTGGCCCAGCTCAATCCCGATCCCGGTAGTCCGCTTCGGCAACGGGCACTCAATCAGGCCGCCCGCGAACTGCTTTTGGCCCAGTCCAGCGACTGGGCGTTCATCATGAAGACCGGCACGATGGTGGAATACGCCTGCAACCGCACCCGCGTGCATGTCTTGAACTTCAACCACCTGTATGAGCAGATCAAACGCGGCGACATCGACGAGCCGTGGCTCAGCGAGATCGAGCGGCGGCATAATATCTTTCCGAGTATTGATTATCGGATTTATTCTTGACCCTGCCGTCTGTCCGAATTGCTGCATAAATGTGGGCCGGCCTTCCCAGGCCGGCCTAGGAAGGCCGGCCCACAAACACCTCCTCGTGGCTACGCTTTTTTGCTGCTTTTCACACTCCCTTCGCTTATCATCTCCTTGGCCCAAATCTCAGTGTGCCCCAAGGAACTTCGCTATGCGCCATCTTTTTGTCCTTCTCGCGTGCTCGCTGTTGGCCTTGGCAATCACTTCCGAAAAAGGGCAAGGTCAAACCGCCGGCAAAGATCTTCAAGGCGATCCGCTGCCGACTGGGGCCGTGGCTCGTCTGGGCACGCTCCGGTTCCGCCACAATGCCAACATCGCTTTCGCCGCCTTTGTGAACAACGGCAAGGCCGTCGTTTCCGTGGGCGAGGACGGCGTCATATGCGTCTGGGAGTTCCCGTCGGGAAAACCAATCCATCGCATCGACGCCTACCCAAGCAAGAACCCGCCGGCCGATCCCAATAATTTGGCGTTTGGCCCCAATAGAAGCTTCTTGAACGCAGCCGCCATATCACCCGATGGCAAGGTCCTCGCCACCAGCTTCGGCGTATCCTTGAGGTTCGGCGGCAATCCCCCTGGCAAGGAACCCCCCACCGAGTTGGGCGTCATCAAACTTCACGACCTTGCCAGCGGCAAGGAACTCAAAGTGCTGAAAGGGGATGCCGAGGGAGTCACCGCTCTGGCATTCTCGCCCGATGGTACACGCTTGACCGCCTGGCACAGCGGCAATGACCCCGACTTTGGTACCATGAACCGCGACAACTTCATCCGCATCTGGGACTGGGCTAATGCCAAACAGCTCGCAAAAACGCCCACCGTGGGAGTTGCTCCAATAAGTCTCGGCTATTACGGCGATCCTTTTGGCTACCCCATCTACTCCCCCGACGGCAAAACCTTAATGCTCTATGGAACTTCCGCCCTGCTCCAATTCGTGGACACCACCACCGGCAAGAAAATCGGCCCCGACATGGGCCATGTTTCACCATTAACATCGATCGCCTTCACGTCCGACGGCAAGCAACTGCTAACCCAGACCGCAAACTCGGCGCAGCGATGGGACGCGGTCACCAGCAAGGAACTGGGAGCGATCACGGTGCCGCCCAAAATGAGCAATGCCAGGGCCATTAGCCCCGATGGCAAAATCGGCGTGGCGCTGCCAGCGGACAATCAATTTGCGGACCCTCTTGGGGCCCTCGGCGGCTTCGGCGGCCCAGGCGGTTTTGGCGGCGCCATCCCCATCAAAGGCGGCAAGCAGAGCGACGCCCTCGTTGCCGCTGTGGGCGGCGGCATTGGCCTGGCCATGTTCGCCCCCAAGGCGGTTTTCAAGGCGAGAGACACCGTCCTTGTGTTGTTTGACACCGCTGACGGCAAGGAACTTGGCAAGATCACGCTGGCCCCCGGCGCCGGCACCGGCACCATGATCTTCGCGCCCGACGGCAAAACGCTGGCCGTTACCGCGACCAGCGGTGAGCCCAAAGTCAACTTTTACGAGGTTCCCACAGGCAAATTGCTACGTGGTTCTGATTCCTTGCCGGAAGCCGTGAGAGTGCTCAAGGGAAAAGGCGGATTCGCGGTCGCCGGCCCCGCAGGGCTTAACGTCATGTCCAAAATGCTGTTTTCGCCCGACGGCAAGCTGCTGGCACTGCACGCGGGCGATGGGGCAGCCACGATCATCTTTCTGGACGTGGCCACTGGCAAACGCCTCGGCTCATTCCCAGGCATGGTGAACAACGTGTCAACCACGCTTAGCGCCTTCTCGCCGGACGGCCGTTGCCTGGCGCTGGAAATGAGCGACGGCACGCTGACAGTATTGGAGTTGGCGAGCGGACAGCACCGCCGCAGCTATGGCAAAAAGGCGCCGCCGTCCGATCAAGGCGGTTTCGGGGGACCCGGCGGCTTTGTCGGGGTGGGCGGCTTCATGGGCCCGGGCGGCTTCATCGGCGTGGCGAGATCCGCACTGTGTGCCTTCTCGCCTGACGGTAAGCTGCTGGCTCACGCCGGCGCCGACCGTGTGTTGCACGTCTGGGATTTGTTGACCGGCGACGAACGAGCCGCCTTCAAGGGCCACAGCGCGCCCCTTTACGCCCTGGCGTTCGCCCCCAACGGCAAAAGACTTGCATCGGCCAGTGGCGACACAACCGCCCTGATTTGGGACATGACCGCCGTGAAGCAGCCTGCACCTGGCGCCAAAGCGTTGAAACCTGAAGACGCCGACAAATTGTGGCAAGCCCTGTCCGACAGCGACGCCGGCAAGGCGTTTGACGCGCTCCAAAATTTCGCCGACGCACCCAAGGACACCGTGGCGTTTATCAAGCAAAAACTCGAGCCCGCCGCGCCCCTCGATCAGAAGCGCGTCGACGAGTTGCTCGAGCAACTGGACCACAACCAATTCAAGGTCCGGGAAAAGGCAACGCTCGAGTTGCTCAAGATCGGCGACCAGATCGTGCCCATCATCGAAAAAGAGCTGGCAGGCACGCCGTCGGCGGAAGCGAAAAAGCGATTGGAGGAAGTGCGCGGCAAATTGACCGGCATGGTGCTGCAAGGTGAGCGGTTGCGCGTGTTTCGGACCGTGGAAATCCTGGAACGCATTGGCACGCCCCAAGCCAGGCAACTGTTGGAAGCGTTGGCGGCGGGCGCGCCGAGGGCGCTGGTTACAACAAGCGCTCAGGCCTCGCTTAACCGCTTAAAATAGACACGATTATCGGATTCATTCTTGAGGCAGTTGCTGGTCGCATTACTGATTAAACGCAAATTCCTTCGTATTAATCAACGCCCAGATGATATTCTGATACGCCACGCGTTTGTCTTTCGAGTTGCGTTCAATCTGGGCCATCGCAATCTGCCGATGCTCAAGCGACGGCAACCGCCCAAACGCCCACAGGAACAGCTCATCGATTTTCTCGGTGTCGGGCCTTTTGTCCTTGGCGAGCATATCGGCGCGGCCGCCCTGGCGGGTTAGCTTGCCCTGGACCTCGTTGCTGTTGAGTAGATGAAGAGCTTGCCCCATGTTGGCCTCGGTGACGCGTTCGCATTCGCAGGCGCTGATGCGCTGCGGCCGGCCGAAAACATCGAGGAAATAGGACGGAAAGCTCTCATCCGGCAGCATGATGGCACGCTTCACCCCCAGCTTGTCCTTCGGCAACCCACCGAAAGCAGGCGGAGCGTTGGTCACCTGGTTGACCGCGTCGTAAAGCACCTCGGCTTTCATCAGCCGCGGATAAAAGCGGGCGAAACTCTGCTTGTCGTGCTTGTTGAATTCATTCGGCACCGCGCTGAGCTGATAGGTCCGGCTTTTGACGATGGCTTTGATGAGATGCTTCAAGCTGTATTTGTGGTCGATCAATTCCTTGGCCAGGGCGTCGAGCAATTCGGGATTGCTGGGCGGATTGGTCACGCGCATGTCGTCCAGTGGATCGACGATGCCGCGGCCGAAGAAATGGGCCCAGTAGCGATTGGCCACGGCCTTGGCGAAATAGGGGTTTTTCTCATCCACCATCCAGTCCGCCAAAAGTTGCCGAGGATCGTCGTAAGCGGCCACTGTCAGCGGTTTGCCGAAATCGAGCGGCAAGAACTGAGCGGGCTGATTGGTGCGTTTGTTGATGGTGGCGCCGTTGGGCTTGGTGAAGATCGTCGTCATCACGGTTTGCTGATTCTGGAAGCCGCCCTGAAGCTGCGTGTTCTTGCGGCCGACGCGGCCATAGAACGCGGCCAGACCCCAGTAATCGTCCTGGCCCCACTTCTCATACGGATGATGATGGCACTGGGCACAGGCCATGCGCAGGCCAAGAAAAACCTGGGAAACATCGTCTACAAATTGCTCGGGGCTGGC
>DASRAT010000718.1:0-8315 GCA_035638015.1 Gemmataceae bacterium
TTCGGCGGCCCCAACGCGGGAAGTCCGACCCAGTCCGCGAAACGCGCCAAGGCTTCCGTAATCGGCAATCGAATTCGCGCATAACTGGGGTTCATACGATTTCAAGCCGCCCAAATTGGATTAGAGCGCCGCGTGCCATGCGCACGGCTTTGCGTGGGCATGGTAGGGACTTCCTCCATCAGGGGAAAGGTGCAAGCGAATTTTGAAGGTTCTTCATGCCCACGCAAAGCCGTGGGCATGGCGCCCCGCGTCAAATCGCGACCCAAAAAAGGCGTGCACCTGCACGATGGCCGGATTACAATCTTCGACGATGATCGTATCGAATAGCCTGGAGCGGTGGGGTTCATGCCCACACCTGGAGGACCTCCCATGACAAGACACCTTCGCATCGCCTTTGTGATCATTGCCACCGTGCCGGCCTCCGTGCTGGCGCGGAGCGACAGCGTGCAGGAACCGAAGCACCTGGTCGTCGCCCGCAACATGGTTGCGAAGCTTGATCTGAGTAAGACCTCTTACAAAAACGGCACAGGAAAGGTCAGTTTCGTGGAACCCATGGAGTGCCACACCGATTGCAGCGGCTTTTTGAATTATCTGCTCAAGTACACCTACGATTACAACGACGACCAGCTGCAAAAGTGGTTTTCGGCCAAAAGGCCGCAGGCCAACAAATACCATGATGTGATCACCAAAGAAATCGGCTTCAAGCAGATAACATTGATTCAAGACACGCTGCCTGGCGACCTGATGGCCATCAAGTATCTCGTGCGCAAGGATCACACGGGGCATGCCATGCTGGTATCGGGCACTCCCAAAAAGATGCGGCCAACAGAACCGCTCATCCCGGAAACTGTGCAATGGGAAGTCAAGGTCATTGACGCCTTCCTCAGCGCTCACGGGCCGACCGACAAGCGCTACCAAAAAGGGAACGATGACCGCGATCACGGCGGTTTGGGCGAGGGCATCCTTCGCATTTATGCCGACAAGGAAGGCAAAGTCGCTGGCTACTCCTGGAGCACACTCACCACGTCGAGGTTCGTTGAACCCGCAAAGGAACACCTCGTCATTGGGCGGCTCAAGGAAGGATTTAGACCGTAGATTGTCGGGGCCGAGTGGCACGCTCGCTAACGCTTAGCCACCGGGGCCGCCTCGGCAGCCCCAGAAACCGGAGGGGCGGCCCCGGTGGGCTGAAGCGTCTGGCTCGGCTCGTTTGTTAGCCTCGCTGCAAGTTCGCCACGGTGGTGAGTGAGCACAGCCAGCAGCTCTTCGTCGTCGATGTTTCCCAAGGATCGGCCCGTCTGATCCTCTCCCAGAAAACCCAAGTGGGCGAAGAGTTGGCCAAGCCGAATGTCGGGGGACAGGCCAACTACCTCTGCCAAAACGGCCAAGGCTTCACGCTGTGTTGGAGGAATCATAGGAGTTCTCCTATCGTTTTCTCTGAAGCGTAGGCTTTGCGAAGCCGGCCGATCACCTCCACTTTCACCGTTGTGCCCGGCGTCAGTTTCGCGATCCGAGTAGCCCGCGTAACTCCATTATAGATGACCAACACGCCATCGGACGCTTGGTAGACAATCAACGGCGGCATTCCATCCGTCGAGTCGCCAAATCGCGCAATCTGTCGGTGAAGCTTGATCGGATCGGCACCATCTCGCCGGGAGGTCGCGGGCCTCAATTCTCGTGGATCAACGTCGCGAAAATCACTCATCAGCGTCGTTTTTGCTCATCTGTGTGCCGGAAATAACCCCAGGCGTGTGCTTAAAGGGCATCGGCGATCTCTTCCGGCGACTGCGGCTCTTCCTCACTGCGGTAAAGGCCGTAAAGAAGCCGCGTCTGGATGCGACCAACGAACAACTGCTTGTAGACCGACTTCGGTTTCGGGGCGAGATACTTCCAGGTGGTAATTGTCGTCATAAGCTTTGGCTCCCTTTTTCTGGCATGGTTTCATTCTACCATGCATCTCAGCATGTTTGCATGTGTAGGGCTGGCAGATAATGTCATGCCATTTTGGCGGGCAGCGGGCCATACTCAACGTTACTTGCCGAGTAATTTCATGTTCATGACCTTCAGCCATTGAAAATCGACATCTTTGCGTTCTTTGGTGGGCATCGCGGCCATTCCTTCGGTGTAGCCGTTCCAGGAGTTGTACACCATCCCGGCAGTGCCATATCTCGCGACCAGTTCGGACTGGGCATCGCGCCACTTCTGCGTGTAGCCGTATTTGAGCTTGGTCTTGGGAAAGACGATCGAATTGTCGTAGCCAGGCGCCACGTCCATGATGTAGGGCAGGCCGGACTTCGACCAGCGCTCGCCGAACTGTTTCCTGAACTTAATCAACTCTGCCTCGTTTTGTGAGCCAGTCCAGACTTCCGGGACGAAGCACTGGATGCCCAGCACCGCGTCCGTGGCATGCAGCAATGGCCCGGTCGCCTCGGGGCTGGGCTTGAAACTCGCCGGCGCGTTCTTGGTTTCGGGTAAAACGTCCAGAAGAAACCCGACATGCACCTTGCTAGCCTTGAAGACCTCGTCGGCAACCAGGTTGAAACCGTCCGCAAAGGCCTTGTGATCCTTGGCGCCGAGGCGAGTGGAGCCGGCATGAATCAGAACGACGGCATAGCGCGGAGTGCCTTTGCGGTCGTAAATCTTCGCCCAGCCGCCGGCCCATTCGGGATGCTTGGCGTTGTGGATATAGCGCTGGATCAACTCGTTGATCTGGCTGACCAGACCGGGACAGACCTTGCCGTCCGTCCAGCGCGGGAACGAGTCCCGAAAAGCCCAATCAGCGCGGGATTCGATCAGCGGCATGATGAGCAAATTCTTGCCGACCGCCGCTTCGAAAAGCTCATCGTGCGACTGGGGCGACGTCTGCATGGGCGCCGATGGCACCCAGCCGACTTTCGGGGACAAAAAGGCCTCTCCCCAGGAGGACATCGTGACGACATTGATCCCCGCCTCGGTCATCTTTCCGAGCGCGAAGTCGCGGTTCGCACGGTTCTCCGACCATTTGAGATGCCGTTCGTCGCTCGGATGCAAGGTGTACAATCTCCTGTTGTCGCCCGCTGGCTGCCCGTAGCGATTGGAACCATCCCATGCCTGGCCGCTGAAAAACAGGGTCGTGTGAATGCGTTTTCCCTCGAAGCCCTTGTTGGCCAGTCGGCCAGGTATGGGTTTCTGGCCGACGGGGGCCGGGGCCGCCGCGACGGTCAACATGGGGGCGCAACAGAAGACGAGCGCGAATAGTAGAGTTTTCATGTTCGTTCGTTGGGTTGGATGATGTCGATCACAGCTTGCCGTCAAGACATTTTATGCTTGGCAATCGGTGGTTCAATGACGGATCCTTGCATGTCTTGGCGTTCGTGGTACTCTGCACGAGATACGCCGGCTGCCATGCCCACGCATGGCGTGGGCATGCTAGCGACAATACCCAATCCGTCCATCCGACTCAACGGCAGCGACTCCTTATCCTGCCTCACAACAGAGTTGGCTATGACATGAGGCGTTTATTGTCATGAGCAAACGCCGAGAGGGAAACACCAACAGCGACGGTAAAGCCTCACCATGCCCTCGCCATACGTGGGCATAGCACCCAAAACCGCCCCTCACTTCCCCCTGAATCCCTCCACGTCCCACACCTCCAGAAATCCACCCTTCGCATCCACCCCCGCCATCACAATCGTCCCCGCACCGGCAGCAATGGCAATATCGCCCCACCGGTTGGGTTCAGGAGAAAGCTTGACTCCAATATTCCTTAGCGATTTACCCGTCTGGAGGTCCACGAAGTGAATCGTGTTGGGCCCACGTAACGCCACGGATTTTCCATCGGGAGTGATGCTCTTGATGCGTGTCCAGCCGGGGATGGTGTGTTCCCACTCGATCTTGCCGGTGTCCACGCGGCAGAGGCGGAGGACGCTTTTTCCATCGGGGGAGCTGGATTCGTAATACCTGTAGCCAATGGCCACGTGTTGGCTGTCGGGCGAGAAAACCACGCCGTTGGTGCCGCCGTTGGCTGTGGTGGTGATGCGGCGAATTTTGGCGCCGGTTTGGGGATTCCAGAGAATGACGCCGCTGCCGTGTTCGCTGCCCGCCCAGCTGCCGGCGCTGGCCAGCAGTTTTCCGTCCGGCGAAAACGCAACCGCGTTGGCATGTCGGTCATGGCCGACCAAATCATGCTGGAGTTTGCCGGTTGCAATGTCCCACACTTTCAATCGCCCCGGGCCGGTGCTGGAAAGGGTCGAGCGTTCGTATTTCTCGCGCACCAGGCGTGAATCGGAAAACGAATCGCCGCAAGCGGCAAGCTGGCGGCCGTCGGGGGAAAACGCAAGGGACGAATCGCTGCCCAGGGCGCGCTTAAAGGTCCTTAGTTTTTCCGGCGTATTTTTGTCGGCGAGCTTTGCTTTCTCATCGTCCAGTGTCAGACGTAAATTGCCGGTTTTGACTTCGTAGAGCTTGATCTGACCCACGGTGGTGCCGATCGCGAGCATGCGGCCATCGGGAGAAAAAGCCAGCGCCTCGACCTGGAAAGGCGGCACGCGTTCAGTCTCATCGAGCAGCGCATCCTCTTCGGTCGTGGACAGCTTGAGCCGGACCACGGTTTTTCCCGTGGCGGCGTTCAGGATCAGCGCGGTCGCCTGCCAGTCATCGGCAACTTCGCTTTTGCCGCCTCCAAGCAGATAAAACGACGGGCTGCCGTTGGCCACCGCGATCCATTTGCCGTCCGGCGACACGGCAACGACCGTTGGCTTGATGTTGATCGCGATGCGCCGAAGCGGTTTCGCCTGGCTGTCCTTCTTGGCGCCACTCTGCAAACTGTGGGACGACCCTTGCCACCACAGCATTCCCAGCAAAGAGAGGCTCAGGACACGTAGCATGGTAGACACTCCTTACCAACAGCAGCGGATACGGCGTGTCTTTACGGTAACATTGCAGCTTTTGCCTGGCAAGGCGTCGTCGTAATTCCTTTTCAACGGAAAAATCATCAAGCCAATTGTCAAGCGTGCCGACCCGCCAACGGTTAAACCACGCAATTGCGCAGGTGCTACTGCCGTCACCCCCGTTTCATCTTGCCCCGTCGCCATTGCCCTTTTTGACGACATTCGCCATTTTCTGCATACAACCGTCCCCCCGGTACGATGATTCTTGCACCACAACCAATAAACCCGCCAGGTTTTCTCATGGAGGAGAAATCGTGGTCACCCATGTGCGTAAGCATTTGAGCAAGTTGTTGTTTTCCGCCTTGCTCATGGGGGTGTTCGCCAACGGTTCTCCGGCCCTGGCTCAACCCGCCGGCGATTTCCCGATTCGCGACAGCAGCGTCGGCTACATCGACGACGCCATCCCCGGCAATATGCTGCGGTTTCGGTTCGATGCCGCTTACGAAAATCATCGTCCCTTGCGCGGCGAGTTTTTCTACGCTCCGGGTTATGGTTTCGGTCCCGGTTTGCCCAAGGTGGAGCGGAGCGTTGACTACCAGGACGTGATGGGTTACCTGGAATTGCTGCTCGGTGAACACGTATCTTTCTTTGCCGAAGTGCCGACGCGGTTCCTCAACCCGGAGGTCAATGACAATCACGCCGGGCTGGGTGATGTCAACGGCGGCCTTAAATGGGCGGTCCTGTACGGCGAGATGGGAACGCTGTCGTTGCAATTCCGCACTTATGCGCCGTCGGGCAATCCGCACCTTGGACTGGGCACCGGCCACACCACGGTGGAACCCGGCATCTTGTTTTTCTTGCCGTTGAGCGAAAACTGCGCGCTGGAAGGCGAGTGCGAATACTTGACGCCCCTGGGCGGCCAACCGATTTCGGGCGATGTGATGAAATACGGTCTGGGCCTGCAATGCAAGGTGTTTGAGAGCGAAAGTTTTCGTGTCATTCCCGTGATTGAGGCGGTGGGCTGGACGTTTTTGCACGGCGGCGACGTGGTAGTGTTTCCGTCCGGCGACGCTGCACTCATTGGCGCGACGGGGGACACGATCTTGAATATCAAGCCGGGTATCCGCTTCGGCATCGGCAAGAATTTCGATGTCTTTGGCGGCTGGAGCCATCCGCTGACGGGCGACAAGTTCTACGAGAATTTGTGGCGCGTGGAAATGCGGTTTTGTTTTTGATCGTCATCCCACGTCATCGCACACCGACCTTGAGACACAGTCAAGGCGCCTCACGGAGGAGCAAACATGGCCACGATTCGCACATTGCGCTCAAGCAAATTGCTGTTGTTGGTGGCACTGGCGTGGGGCCTGGCTGCCGGCTCGCAGGCGTCGGCTCAAACCGGCGGCGGCTATTTTCCGATCCGCGACAGCAGCGTCGGTTACATCGACAGCGCCATTCCGGGCAATATGCTGCGCTTCCGCTTTGACGCCGCCTATGAAAACCATCACCCTTCGCGTGCCGAGTTCTTTTGGGCGCCCGGAAGCGGCAAGGGACCAGGATTGCCGTTGACCGAAACCAGCGTGGATTATCAGGAAGCGCGCGGCTACCTGGAACTACTAATGGGCGAAAGCTGGTCATTGTTTTTCGAGGTGCCGACTCGTTTCATCAATCCAGACATCAATGAAAATCATGCTGGCCTGGGTGACGTGGACGGAGGCATCAAGTGGGCCGTGCTCCAGGGGGAAGCGGGTACCTTGTCACTGCAATTTCGCACGTATGCACCGACCGGCAACCCTCACCTTGGCCTGAGTAACGCGCATACGACTTTGGAACCGGGTGTGTTGTTTTTCCTGCCGGTCAGTGAAACAGCGGCGCTGGAAGGCGAATGCCGCTATTTTGTGCCGCTGGGCGGCGATGCCATCTCCGGCGATGTGATCCGCTATGGTTTGGGTTTGCAATGCAAGATGTATGAAAGTAAATGTTGCCGATTGACGCCCGTACTGGAGACAGTCGGCTGGACCTTTTTGCACGGCGGCGATCCCGTGGTCACCCCTGACGGCACGTTCATTGGCCTTGCAAACGCCACGGGCGAAACGATCGTGAATATCAAAGTGGGCATGCGCGTCGGCGCCGGTGAGCACATGGACTTTTATGGCGGCTGGAGCCGGCCGTTGACGGGCGACAAGTTTTACGAGCACGAGTGGCGCCTGGAGATGCGGCTTTTGTTTTGAGTGACGAGCCGCCGGGCTTGCCCCGGCGGTTTTCAGCGGGGATAAACCCCGCCGCTCGTGATTAGACCGCTTTTTGTTTGAGCTGCTGCCATTGCTCGGCGCTGTAAAGCACTTCGCGGGCGTTGCTGCCGTTGTACGTGCCGACAATGCCGTCCTCGGCCATGAAATCGATGAGCCGTGCCGCTCGGCCATAGCCGATTCCCAGGGATCGCTGCAATAGCGATACGCTGCCGCGGCCTTCCCGGACAACGATGGTGACGGCTTGTTCGTAAAGGGCATCGCGCGAACGTATGTTCTCTTGAAGGTCTTCGCCGTCTTCGTCCTTGGTGTCCAGTTCCAACAGTTCCGGCGCGAAGCACGGATCGCAATCGAGGTGCTCGACCACTTCGGTGATCTCGGCGTCGCTGGCGAACGCGCCCTGAGCGCGAATCAAATTGCTTGTTCCCGGCTGCAAGAAAAGCATGTCGCCCTTGCCTAGCAGCTTATCGGCCCCCATCTCGTCCAGAACCACGCGGCTATCAGTGCGGCTAGAAACCTGGAAACAGATGCGCGCGGGCAAGTTGGATTTGATCAACCCCGTGATGACATCCACGGTCGGTTTCTGCGTCGCAACGATCAAGTGAATGCCGGCGGCCCGCGATTTCTGGGCCAGGCGTATAATGTGGCCTTCGATCTCCCGTTTCATTTGCATCATCAGGTCGCCCAATTCGTCGACAATCAGGACGACATAGGGCAATCGAGTCGGAATGCGGGCACGTTCGTCTTGATCCACCGGTTGCACGCGGCGGTAGATTTCATCCGGCGTCAGCTCGTTGTAAGCGGCGATGCTGCGGACGCGCGCCCGGCTCAGCAAATCGTAACGTTCCTCCATCTTGTCCACGGCCCACGACAAAATGGCTTCGGCTTTTTTGGCGTCGGTGACGACCGGGTGCATCAAGTGCGGCAAACGGCCGTATTCAATCAACTCCGTTCGTTTAGGGTCGATCAGGATTAGCTTCAACTCATCGGGCCGGCGAGTCATGAGCATACTGAGAATGATGGCATTCAGGCACACAGATTTGCCAGTGCCGGTGCGGCCGGCGATCAGCAAGTGCGGCATTTCGGCGAGGTCATAGGCCAAAGGCCGGCCTTCAGTGTCTTTGCCAAGGAAGAGCGGAATCTTCAGCTTGGCAATCTTTTTGCCGGCGGAAAGCAACACTTCCTTGAGCCGGACCACAGCGCG
>DASRAT010000719.1:0-7819 GCA_035638015.1 Gemmataceae bacterium
CTACTCCGGGCGCCTGGGGCGCCTGACTTGCCGTGGACGCCGGCTTTGCAGGCTGGTCCTTGTATTCAGGCCTCGCTGTGGCGGGGTGGTCCGCTTCCACAAGCTTATCGGCGGAACTTGTGAGACCCGGCGACACAAGCACCGTGCTTGGCGGTGGAGTTTGTTGGCCAGATTTGGATTGCGTGGCATTACCGCGATAATCCGCAGGCTGTTCAAGTTGCGTGCCGCCGCCACTTTTGAAAAGTCCGGCAATAATGGGCCGTAAGCTGTTGGCCGTGCTACGCATGGGCTGCGCTGGTGGCTGGCCGCTGGGCGGCTCGACAGCGGACGGCCATGGGCTTGGCTGCTCGCTCGGTATTGCAGGAAGTCGCGCCGGCTCGGTTGGTGGCGAGAGATTGTCAACCACAATGCCTCCCCCCTGCCCTCCCTCTCCCCGAACCCCACTCCCTCCGCAGGGAGAGTTGCAGGGGTGAGGGGGAGGGCTGGAAGGGGAATGCGCCGACGCTTCGACAGCAATGGGACCTTGGAGATCCAAGCTGTTTGGTGCTGGACCTTTGCCAGTCGTATTTTGCACGGTGGTCATGACAACCATGGGCACGACGACCTGCAATGGTAGATTGAGCGTGTCCCAGGCATCTTTCTTCGATGTTTTGCCGCTTGCTGAATGACTTTCGTCTGCGGAGTGGTTGGCTTCTGCCTCGTTGGATGGCGTTGGCTCACTGGTCTGTTCTGCAGGCGGTGCGACGCTGGGCGAACCCAACAGGAGTGTCAATAACGCGGCAAATGGGTCGCCGGCCGCCAGCAGCTCCGCGGGACCAGTCGCATGATCGTTGTTTCGGTTAGCAAAGTCGGCCGGCTCACTGGGCGTGGCCGGAGGCGTCGGGTCGGAGCAAAGCCCGGCGCTAGGCGTAATAAGGAAGGGCGGAACCATCATGGTTGCATGCTCAATGGTGCTTAAGAGTTTGTGCTGGAGGTAATTGCACATGATGTGCCAGAGGCGGCCGCGGAGGGCGGAATCCATTCAAAGGCCATTAAACCAAGGGATTTGAAGGAACTGCGTGAGAATTGCTGATAGCGCGCCGCAGCATGTACTGGGTCATTTTTTCCGAGCGGGCCGGCAAAAATGATCCGCTCATGCGGCGGCGCGGTACTTGGTGAGCTTGTTGAGCAACGTGCGGCTGGTGATGCCCAAGCGGAGGGCAGCCGCCGTTTTGTTGCCGCCGACTTCCTGGAGTGTTTGCAGGATGACGTGGCGCTCCATTTCGGCTAGCGTTTGACAGCGGACGTCGGCCACCGTCACTAACGACTCGGTGAGCGGCGGCAGGTCGCCCGGCCGAATGTCTGGTCCTGTTGCCAACAGGCACGCGCGCTGCATGGCGTTGCGCAACTGGCGGACGTTTCCAGGCCAATCATAAGCCGTCATCATCTGGAGCGTTCGGGGGGCGATCCCACGCAATGAAACAGCCGCTTCGCGCTGAAAACAATGAAAGAAGTGTTGAGCCAAGACGACGATGTCCTCACGGCGTTCACGCAGCGGCGGCAACTGCAAGTGCAGTGTGTTGAGCCGATAATAAAGATCGCGCCGAAAGCCACCGCCGGCTACTTCACGTTCGAGGTCGCGATTGGTCGTGGCAATGACACGCACATTGGTATGAAGCGTCTCGGTGCCGCCCACGCGTTCAAACTCCTCTTCCTCGAGCACCCGCAACAACTTTGCTTGTATTCGCGGCGGCAGTTCACTAATTTCGTCGAGCAACAGCGTACCGCCATGGGCCAACTCAAAGCGGCCGGGACGAGCCTCCTGCGCGCCGGTGAAGGCCCCTTTTTCGTGGCCAAAAAACTCGCTTTCCACCAAGCTTTCGGTCAGCGCCGCGCAGTTGACGCGCACATAAGGCTGACCCGCTCGGGGACTGGCCGTGTGAATGAGCCTGGCGATCAACTCCTTGCCGGTGCCGCTTTCACCTTCGATGAGGACGCTGACTTTGCTGACGGCGACTTGCCTGGCCTGGGCCAGCAAGCGCTGGATCATCGGACTTGCGCTGACGATGACATGGCGATCCTCCTGCACACCGGCGGCGGGCTCCATGCCAAGCACAATGCCGGCGCGCGGCACGTCTGGCGACCCCAGGTTATCCCTGGGACCCAGGTCGCATTCGGAGCTTGCAAGTACCCTATTCATCCCTTCAATCCCGCATCTTGATTCGTCGCTGCAATGCTGCAAGCCGCTTAGCGTTTGGCTGCTGAATAAGCCCGTTGCATTTGCCAGCCGCGGGCGAAGCTGTCTAATTGCGGAGCCAAACTTTGCTTGCGTTCGGCAGCCAGCCGCTCCAGGTCGCCAATTCGATCCTTCAATCCCAAAATCATGTTGGCACAATCCTGCAACGCCGCGGCAAGGTGAGGCCCCGCCCTTTGGGCCGTGGCAACCCATTCTTGTCTTTGTTTTTCAATCGCCCTGTTGCTTTGACGGATTTCGTCGACCAAGGCGCCAATCGGCTGGAGGGCGCCGACCACGTCATTAACGCCATGCCAATTGGCAAATAGTTCATCGGCCAAGGCCAAAGCGTGGGCGTAGATTGCGGCTTGTCGTCGGTAGGACTCCGCCAACCGTCCTTCCATCTGGGTCTGCTCCAGGCTCATTTGCTGGCCTCCAGTGCTTTGCGACGTTGGCGCACGTCCTTGAGTTGCGCTTCGAACTCACTTTGCCAGCGTAGTTGCACAAGCTGCCATTGAGCGCAGGCCGCCACTTGATCGTCGCCGCGGACATTGGCAACGTCGCGATAAATGGCCGCCGCCTCGTCCAGCTTGCCCATTTTTCGCAGGCAAGCGGCCATCATATACTGGATTGGCGCCCGCTCGTCGGCCTTGAGCGCGGCGGTGTTGACCATGCGGTATGCCTTCAAGGCCAACTCCCAGTTGCCAGCCTTGAAAAGCACGTGACCAAGTGCCAGCGGATCGGCGGCCGGACCGGTTTCGGAAGTCTCCTTTGGCGTGGTGTTGGGATGTGCCGCTTGCAACGGCAGCTTGGAATCCCCTTTCTTGCCATTGTCGAGCGCAGCAGGGCCTCCACCCTGCCCTGCCCCGGGCATAAGGGGAGGCAACGGCAGAGGTGACATCCCAGGGGCCTTGCCTTTTTTGGCGTCAGGACCACCGCCAAATTGTGTGATCAGTTGCCCAAGTTGCGCCCGCAACTTGGCAGTTTCGCCGCCCTCCCAACTGACGCCCTCGGGAAATTGCTTTTTGACAGCGTCTTGCTCGTTGGCCAGTGCTTCGCGCTGCGCCTTGAGTTTCAACAAATAGCGGTCAAAATCGGTAGTCTCAATGGCAGCCACTGGCGGCTGCGAGCTGTTGGCCGTGACTTGCACCACGACTGGCTGCCGATACGCATCGTCCTGGGCCACAGCCGTGGCCGCGGTAACGGTCAGGCAGGTCAGCAGAAAGAAGCTGTGTTTGTACATGAATGTATTATCGTCCGGGCCGGCTCCGAAAGATAAACGTTAATGAGTTTGACGATCTTGCCGGCAATGTTGGTTAATCCGGCGCCTGGCCAGCGTAGCATTGGGCGGCCTTCTGGAAGTCGCCAAGTTGCTCATACGCCGATCCCATCAAGCGCAAAACAGCAGGCCGGTCCACGCCTTCCGTCTCATGCAGCAGCGCCGTGCAAGCCTGCAAACATTGCTGAGGCTGGCCGCCCTCCAAGGCGACACTTGCCAGGCGCATCCGCGCGGCTTGGCCCCATTTTCCCTGTGGCGACGTTGCCAGGGTGTGGAATAGCTTCAATGCTGGCTCGCGGTTTCCTTCACTCCAATGGTGCTCCGCTAAACAGTAAGTCATCTCCGCTGCCACAGGCCCCTTGGCGGACCCCAGCGCGTCCTCAAAAACCTTGGCCATTTGCTGCGGCATCCCCAGTTCCTTGAAGGCCTGGCCCGCCAGCAATTGGCCGATGCTTGCCAGGGCCGGACGATTTTGAAAGGCCAGCAGGGCAGCAAGCAAATCAGCCGATTCCATGCGTGATTTCTTGCCGGTAGCGGCGACGCGCTGCCGAGCCAGGGCGTCGAGGAACGCGGCCGTGATGCGCCAGGGGTCGCGATTAATTTGTTTGCGACCCTCGCTCAGGATGGTGTTGGCTTCCAGAGCATTGCCGTTCAACAAATACGCCGTCCCCAGAGCAATGACGGCTTCCGCATCGGCTGGCGGGGCTTGGGCCATGCCCACGGCTTGCCGAAGCGGGAAGATCGCTTCGAGGGGTTGGCCGTCCGTCAAAAAAGTCCAGCCGATTTGCACCAGCGCTCGCGGCGCCAGCTCATGTCCGGGGTCGCGGTCCAGGACGCGATAAAATGCCTTGCGCGCCGCCGGGGAATTCTGGCGTGCCCGCTGCACCAGGCCAAGATTGTAATAGGCCGCTGACAAATGCGGCGACCGCGCCGATTCGGCGAGCAACCTCTCATACCATGACACGGCTTCATCGAGCTTGCCGGACACGGCTTCGTCGTTGCCCAGTTCCAGGTAGGCCGTCGCTGCCAGCGGGTGTTCGGGACCCGCGAACATTGCTTGCCTCAAGGCCTGGCGGGCAGCGTTGGTGCGTATGGATTTGACTTCTTCCTTAGATAATTCCGTCTCGACGGCAATCCGCAAATTCTGTTCCTTCACCTGCCAAAGTAAACCATTGGCATCGAGCAAAGCATGGACAATTTCCAACAAGGGCACGCCATCAATCACCAGGCTCGCCTTGCGATCCTTGAGTCGTGTCGTGGCCTGCGGCGCGCATACGACGCTGAGTTTCCCCAGGCTCGCCAGTTTTTCCATCAATGCCGGCAGGGCTACATCCCTGGCAGCCCCGCGCAGCAGCACTTCCTCGCCATTGGGACCATATTGTCTCAGCACCGCCAAATCGTTGGGCAGCTTGCCGCCACCCTGCAATCCCTTTGATACAGCGTCCGCAGCAGGGAGCACATTGGCCGGCGCTAGCCAGTCAATGGTGTGGCCAATGGACCAAGTGGCTGAATTGGCGCTGATGGGGCGATCTTCCAAACCAGGAAGCAGTTGATCTGCAAAGGCTTCTTGCGAAAGCGCCAACCCGAGCAGATAACGTGCTTCGATTAGCAATGTTGGGTGGTAGCGATCCGACTGCCCCGATTGCAATAACAGCGGGAACAACAGGCTTTTAGCTTCGGCCGAGTGATTCATCCGAACGTGGATGCGGGCCTGGGCGACCTGCCCCGCCGTTGCCAGACTGGCATTGGCGGTCTTGGAAACCGCGCCGCGATATGCTTCCAGAGCTTCCGGCCACCAACCCAACGCTTCGAGGCAAAGTGCCGCCCGAAATTGGACGGTGTCGGGCAATGCTAATTTGGCTGCCGGAGCGGACGGCCAAAAATGGGGAAGCGCCAGCGCGTAGTTGCCCTCACGCAAGTGCGTCTCCCCCTGACGCGGATCAGGCTGCATGGCGTCGGCAGTTGTCGTTGTTTGTTGCTTGTCAACGGGCTGCGGCTTGGGCATGTCCTCGGCGGGTTCGTGAACGCCGTGGGGGGACACCAGCAGCCAACTCGCCAGTAAGCTGGTTTGAAAAACGCACACCAACGGCAAGGCCCAGCGCAGCAAACCAGCTAGTCTCCGTTGCGGAGGCGCGGCGCCGCCTTCAGCCGCTTGTCCTGTCGGGGCAGCGGTCGGGTCGGACTCTGGTTTTGGATCGGACACGGTCATTTATGGTTTGGCCCTGCAGGATTTCCCCAACCTACTTAAACAAAAAACGCCTCAGATATTATCGTCGTATGTGAATTGTTGCCTTGATGAGAACAATGCTCCCGCAAGTTCGCGCCAAATCCTTCGATTAGTTAGATAGCGGAACAAAATCCAACGGAGTCGGTGAGATGCGTATTGACAATTCTTACCTATCTGGCCTAGCCGCCGGCGAAATCCGGCAAAATGCGGAAGCCGCTGATGCTGCGCCAAAAGGCGAAGCCAAGGTTGACTCCTCCTATCCTCTCCATGTCCCCTCGCCCGAGTTGGACCAACTTCGCCAGCTCCTGCAAGCGTCGCCGGATGTCCGACCGGACGTAATGGCCCGCGTATCGTTGCTGTTGCAAAGCGGCTACTATTCCTCTCCCGAAGCCGCCGAAAAAACCGCCGATTCGATGATTCGAGCCATTGAGTAACTCCCCGCTCCCCTTACCAGCATGACTTCCCCTCGTTGGTGCAAGTTGGCGAATAAGCCATAAGGCGCGGTCCTGCCGCCTGGCGCTGCTGATGCGCCTTTGCGACGGGCGCGCCCTTTGACGCTGCGCGGCCGCGCAAAACCCTTTTCCTTGTTCGCAAGCCGGCAAGTTATCCCGCCGCACTTCGATTATCACCCTCAAGGAAGGCGTTTGGGCAAGGCGGGACTGCCCCCATTTTCTCTCCTCCACGCGGTTCTGAAAGGAACACTGTCCATGTCGTTGGTAATCACGAACAACGTGTCCTCGCTCCAAGCCCAGAACAACTTTGCCCGGACCAACTCCATGCTGTCCAAGACGCTGGAACGGCTGTCCTCGGGTTTGAAGATCAACTCTGGTGCGGACGGCCCCGCCGCCCTGGTGATTTCGGAGCAACAACGCGCCCAGATCGCCGGCTTGAACGCGGCCCTGGCCAACACCACCAAGGCGATCTCCCTGGTGCAAACCGGCGAAGGCGCCCTCAATGAAGTCAACAGCCTGCTCAACAAGGCCCGCAGCCTGGCCCTCGACGCCGCCAATGCGGGCGTCAACGACCAGGACTCCCTCGACGCCGACGAGGCGGAATTGAGCAACATCATCAGCACCGTGGACAGCATTGCCAACCGGACCCAGTTCGGCAGCAAAAAGCTGCTGGACGGCACCGCCGGCGCCCAAAACTTCCAGATTGGCGCCAATGCAGGCGACACTGCCACGGTGACGTTCCTGGACGCGCGAACCACGGCCCTGGGCATAGGCGCTGTTGGCGTGGTCAATCCCGCGTTCACATCGCTTAGCACCATCCATATCAACACGACCGCCGCGGATGCCGCCGACTCGATCCGCGTCATCGACAAGGCCATTGAAGACGTGACGACCATGCGTGGCACGCTTGGTGCGTTCCAGGCCAACACCCTGGAGTCCACCTCCAACAACCTGCGCACGATGCTGCAAAACACCACCGTTGCCGAGTCAACGGTCCGCGACACCGACTTCGCGCTGGAAACCTCGAACCTGGCCAAGTACCAGGTGCTGGCCCAGGCCGGCGCCGCCGTGCTCAGCAACTCGAATCAGAGCACCCAGCTGGTTCTGGCTCTGCTGCAGAAACTGTAATCGGGATTGCAGGTTAAGTGGGCCGCGGCCGGTTAACGCCGGCGGCGGCCCCTTGCTTTTCGGGGACGGCCTTTTTGTGGGACAGCATTTTTGTGGGACAGCATTTTTGTGGGACGGCATTTTTGTGGGACGGCCTTCCCAGGCCGTCCTGGATGCCGGACGGCCTGGGAAGGCCGTCCCACATTTCCCGCACAATCGTCAACGTTGCCTTCATTTCCAGGCCTTGCCCGGCATACCAATGGCTAGCAGGTCCGCTTCCGCCGCGGCATGCTGTATCCTTGACCAACGGCGAACAGGAACAAGGACGCCTGAGAGGTCGCCAATATGAGTTCGCTATCTTCCCTGAGCAATAGCACGGTCACCAACTCGTTGCTGACCAATACTCCCACCGTCAGCGGGTTGGCCAGCGGGCTTGACACCAACAAGCTCATCACAGGGCTATTGGCCGTCCAACAAGCTCAGATTGACACTCTTAAGGCCAACCAAAGCCAGGTTGCCGCTCGCCAAACCGCTTTCAAAGG
>DASRAT010000720.1:0-3834 GCA_035638015.1 Gemmataceae bacterium
CAATCCGGTCCGATAACCAAGAGACGCCCATCGCGTGAGACAGCGGTCTTTCCATTGCGGGGCATGGGATAATTCACGCCGCGTGGCTTCGAGCTGGCCAACTCGAACAGTGCAACGGATGCTTGAGAAGACACCACAAGCTGGCGGCCATCGGGCGACAGCGCGGGCGCGAGTTGGCGAGGCCAAAAGAAATAAGATGACTCGAAACGCTCATGCCATAGCTCTGGTCCTCCTGCAATCGATTTGAGGACCTTGATGCTGGTTGGCGCCGGCATCTCAATTTTTCGCAGCTTGGCGCCGGTGTTGGCATCCCAGAGCATGACGCCGTGCGTCAAGTCTGCGGACAGCGCCGTGTTGCCGTCCGCCAAGAACACAATGCTGATCACCGCAGCATTGTGTGCGCGAATGGGCGTAAGACGCTTGCCTTTCGGAACGTCGAAAAATGCCACCGTTCCGTCACTGCCACCCACGGCGAGCCGCCTTCCATCCGTGGACAGAGCCACTGCGGTTAGTGAGACGGTCTTCTTGTCGGCATCCGGCCAGGCCAAGACGCGCATGACTAATTTGCCTGCGCTCGCATCCCATACTTGGGCTTCATGAGACGTGGCGGCCGCGACGGTTTGACTGCCGTTCGCCACGGCAACCGCGTGAATGGTCTGAGAATAAGGCGCCGGTTCAATTTCTTTACCCGTCGTCACATCCCAGCGGCGGATGGTGCGTCGATAGGCGAGCGCCAATGTCTTTCCGTCCGGAGAAAAAGCGAGTCCTTCGCCAGCGCCCTGACCAAAGGCGTTGTGCCGGAGCATTGCTTCGATGATCTGAGAATCAAGCGGAATGCGGTGCAACTCCCGCCCGCTCATGGTTTCATGAAGACGAATCTCGGAGGCCGCACAGATGGCAAACGTCTTGCCGTCCGGTGCGAATTGAATCTCCTTCGTCTTTCCGTCCAGTGTGAATTGAATCTCCTTTTCATAGCCGCCGGGGACGGCCTCCAATTCCTTGCCTGTGTCAACGTTCCAGCGCCTCAGTTTTCCTTTGCAATGCGCCATCACCTGCTTTCCGTCCGGTGAAAAAGTGAACGACGGACGCATCTCCGGATACTCGCCGAAATCCCGGAGGATTATTCCGGACTCGACAGCCACGAGCAGCAAGTGGGGTTTCTTGTCTTGAGTGTCGGCAGACACCAGCACTATATGCTTGGAATCCGGCGCAAAACGGATGGGGAAAGTGTCGTACCGCTCATGCGCTGGTCTTTCATCCTGAAATGGGCGGAGTGCCATGCGAACGACCTGGAGGCCGCGGCCGACATAGTGCCAACAAAACTCGACGCGACCCTTGTCATCGTTGCCGCCAATGAGAAGGATTTGTCCGTCGGGTGAAAATGTGGCCTCAAGTGGGTGGAACGGATTTCCTGGGGCTTTTTCCAGCTCCTTCATCTGTTTTTTCGTGAGGTCGAACAACTTGACAGCACCGCTAAACCTGTCGATTGTAATCAGTGTGTTGCCATGTGGAGAAAAACGCAAATACGCGATGTTTCGGACATCCTCCTCCACGCCCAACATGATTTTGCCCGTGGCTATTTCTCTGACACAGAGCGAGGGAAGGTTGTTAGACGGGTCACCAAAATATCCAACGTTTGATGTGGCCAGGAGCTTTCCATCTGGCGAGAATTGCCAGAGCGGGATGGGGTCGCTAAGCTTTCCCATCCGAAACATTTGCTCTTGCCTGATAAATGTTTGGGATTGCAGGTGACCCGTAACTGAATCAAAAACGGCTTGGTGGTTGATGACTTCCCAGTGCTGCTCCCCCGAGGACGTTATGGCGAAAATCGACTTGCCATCAGGCGAATAACGCACGTTCGTTAGATCTGCGCCAGCTTGAAACCGAAGCGATCCCAGTCGCGCCAAGGCGCCTTGAGGAACAGACATGGCATCGTTATTCTGAGGTTTGAGCTTTACCGATGAGAATGTTTGCAACGAAGCGTGAGCCGACCGTGCCGGCCAACTCGCGGCGCTATCGACAAATAGCTTGAGCAGCGCCTTGGCCTCCTGCGTTCCAATCCGATCTAGCAATTCGACAATTCTCAATCTTGCCGACTCATCCGATGGAATCTGCAAAGCTAGCTTGTCGCCCAACCATTTCACAACACCATCGGCGGCGGCCAAACGATGCAGTGCTTTTCCCGCGGCCTCGGCGTCAGAGCCAGTTAGTTTCTGCCACAAGCCGGCCCACTCGTCTGCTTTGATTTCCGCCAGAGCGGATGGTGCTGTTTTGACATTCGGCATCTGCCAAATCAGAATGGTGCCGTCACTGCCTGCTGTGGCTAGCGTTTTTCCGTCGGGTGCGAAGGCAAGCGTTCGGAAGCCGCCATTATCGCCTGTAATGGTGGTCAACATCGTCGCTGTGCGGCTGTCCCAAACGCGAATGACGTTCTCATTGACGATGCCCGCGACGAGTTGGCCATTCGGCGAAAACCGACACCAGCCGTAGGGGTTGTTCTCAGGCTGGGGATAGGCAGACCACCCGAAACTTCGCCGCGGCTCGCTGGACAACAAATCCACCGAATGATAGGCATTCTCACCCATAATGAGCATCGAGTGGCCATCTGAGGCCATATCTAAAACCTCTGAAACCACGTTAATCTTGCGGCGCAATTTGCCCGTGGCGAGCTCCCACTCCTCCAGTTCTCTTTTTGCCGAACTCGTCGTGCCCCAAACCGTGTGTCCGCCAAGTCCAAAGTGGAGCGGATAGATGTCACGGTAATAGGATTGCTTGGACGTCGCAGCAAGCAGCGATTTTCGCCAAATCTTGCCGTTGGAGATGTTCCACCAAATGATCTGTCCGTCCAGCCCTGCGCTTAGCAGCGTCTGGGTTTCGTCCGAAAAGGCTAACGAGTGAATGGGATACTCGTTAGCCTGGCTTTGCCAAAGGGGCGTGCCGCTGGTGGTGTCCCAAAGGGTGACCATTCCATCCTTCCAGCCGGCCGCCGCAAGCTTGCCGTCCGCGGAAAAAACAGCACAACTGCTATTTGGCCACATCCGGTTGCCGACGCGAACGCGGTAGTCGTCCCGCTCCTTCGGTTCAATTGGCTCGACAACCTTGCGCAGCAGTGGCACGGGCGGCTGGTTGTCGTCAACGTCATGCAGCAAAACTCGCGTGGCGCCGACGGCGAGGAGCTTTTTACCGTCAGGCGAAAATGCCAGAGCCTCGGCCACGTCGGTGGCAATTCCGGGCGGCGGAATCTCTTTGGCCGTTGCAATCTCGAAGCGGCGCACCTGGCCTGGCGCGTCCGCAACAACAAGCGTTTTTCCGTCCGGGGAAATGTCAAACGGCCACGCGGTTCCAGTCAAATGCCTACTGGCTTTGGCAACCTTGATGACGTTTTTCTTTTTTCCTGTCACGCCGTCGCAAATCAACAGATTGCTATCGGCCCTGTCCGCAATTACGAGCGTGTCGCCGCTCTTGGAAAAGAGGAAGTCAACCGGCAGGTCTACCGGCAGGTCCATTTTCGTGCCGGAGGCCAAATCCCACATCAACATCCGTCCGGGGCCGCGGGCGTTGCTGTCATCAGGCTTGCAAGCAATCAAACGCTTCCCGTCAGGTGAGAATTGCAAAGTGGCACACGGTTTCAGGCTGTCTGCGACTTCCTTCACCTGTTGGCCGGTGGCAGCATCCCAAAGACAAATCTTGCCGGCATGAAGCGCGGCCACAACCTTGCTGTCAGGCGAAAAGGCAAAGGGCGCCCGACCGCCGTTCTTGTCGTTATTCTCCACGCCCCACACCGGCTTTTGTGAGGCCATATCCCAAATCTGGGCACGAGACGATTTAGCATCT
>DASRAT010000721.1:0-3473 GCA_035638015.1 Gemmataceae bacterium
CGCTCGCCGCGCCACCAGCGCCGCACGCCGCCCAACGTAAGGGCCGCCAACCCAAGCGCCCCGCCAATCGCAATGGTCAAACCCACCGCAGTCGCCAGCGGCTCAAGCGACTCCGACACGCCGGGCATCACACATTTGTCCCCGCACCACAGCACCCCGAAGCCCACGGCATCGTAGGCCCAGGGATAAACGTGACTCAGCAGGCCGGGCGTTGTCATATAAGGAATCGTGAGAATCGTGGTCAGCTCGGTGTACAAAGGATTGCACAACCACGGCGCCGCCAGCAGCACGAGGTAACTCAAGCAATGCCGGCGCTGCCGCGATCCTTGAATGAGTGTCAGCACGAAAAACGCCCCCACCATCGCCAGTTCCATCATCAAAAACTCGGAATACAGACTCGCCAGGGCGCCGAGAAAAAGGACCGCTGTTAACAAGGAAGTCACACTGCGGTCGGAGTTGTGAATGCTCAAAACGACAGGCAACATGAACAGCAGTGGAATGCCATAGGCGTGAGACAGAAAGCTCTCCTGGACAAGCAAGCTAATGCCCGGCGCTAATCCACCAAAAAGTCCCGCCAGCGCCGCCTGGGAACTCGCCAAACCCAAACGACGGCCAACCGCGAAAAGCGCAAGTGCAATCAAAGGGCATGCCAGCAGAATCGTCGGCATGAATTGCGACCGCGTGTCCATGCGTGTGATGACGCCGTGATAAGCATGCAACACACTCTGCCCAATACGGCGATTTTTTAAATCCGGCACCCGCGCCAGCCAGGCTTGCTGACCGAGTGTTCCATACTCAACGTCGAAGCCCGTGCCGCGAAAGTACTCGGCCATCACAATGTAGTTGAATTGATCTGGCCACGACCTGCCGGCGTAATCTTGGGGCCCGACACGGATAAGACCAACCGATTGAATGAGCAGCACCAACCCGGCAATCGCAAACGGTAGAATTGGCACCTGTCGAAAGCTATCTTTGACCTTGCCCCACAGTAGCCATGCGCCGGCAAAAACAAGAAGAATGGCCCACAGCGCGATCACGCCGCGTTTTACCGGAATATTGAGATAAAGTTGAAATTGCAGGATTAACACATTGACGGCAACGCCGATGAATGGCACTTGGAGCCATGCCGCCTCGTCCAGTGCTTTGCCTCGAGCCAGCACGCCGCGGACGACCAGACCGGCCAGCATCAAGCTGGCAATAGGAACGAGCAAACACAAAATGGTTGGCATCATCGCTTTCCAAATTTGTTTAGCCGCGGCCCATAGGGCCGCGCGAGCCTGAGTCTAAGCCGATAGCTTGGCTGCTCGTTCCAAATGCTGGCCAGTTTCTTGAAGCCCTTGGGGCGACCCGATCTCATAAAATCGATTGAACACTTCAAAGCCCGCCATTTCGCCGCGCTGGACTAGGTCGTGCATCAAGTCGGCCACATCGTTGACAACGTTGTCAGGAATGCACTCCAACGCGGCCCGGCGAAACACTGACACACCGTAGTCGATGTGCTCCATTTCCGGCCGCGTTTGACGTTTGTCATAGCAAAGCAATTTGCCGTCCTGAAACACGACATTGCTGCGATCCCATTGATTGTTGTTGCGCAGCACCGTCATCAGGCCGAGAGCGTTTTGGCGTTGGAAGGATCGATAGACAGCGCGATAGTCGATGTCCATGTACGAATCGCCGTACAGCACCCAACATACTTCGCCTAATAAAGGTAACGCCCGCCGCAATGCCCCGCCGGTGCCGAGGAGTTTTTCGCCATCAAGGCTGTAAGAAACATCAAGGCCGAATTGCGAACCATTGCCGACATGGCTGGCCACTTGCTCGCCGAGATGGCCGAGGCAGAGAACCACGCGGCGAACGCCATTGCGACTGAGCAATTCAAGCTGATGATCGATGAACGGCCGGCCGGCGACTTCCACCATGGCCTTGGGGATTTTGTGCGTGATCGGTTGCAACCGCGTTGCCAAACCCCCGGCGAGAATCGCCACAGGAATTTCGGCGAAACCGACGCTCGGGTTTGATTTCAATGGCATGACGCTTGGCGCCTCCCCATTCCAGGCCGCTGTCCGACACGCTAAAACAGTATTGTGCGAATCTATGTAGGACGGCCTTCCCAGGCCGTCCTTCTCATGATGGACGGCCTGGGAAGGCCGTCCCACGTTTTCCATTATCGTGCGCCTCAGCAGCAGCAACCCGCCCGCGAGGCTCATCACCGTTTGCACGCCCAATAGCGCCAGCGCTGCCGGGGCCGCTTGCTCCGCCGCAACGCCGAACAGCCCGATGACAAACACAAAAGCCCCTTCGCCGACGCCGGTGCCGTTGGGCGTCAGAGGCACCATCCGCGCCACGCTGACAAGCGATGCTACCACGGCCAGGGCCAAGAGCTCGCACGATGCGCCAAGTGCGTTGCAAACCACTGCGTGCATGGCAACGGAGAAACAGAAGGTCGTCAGCGCCAGCGCCCAGACGCGAGTGATGCGCGTCAACCGCAGCACTTTCACATTGGAGAGAGGTTGCAAGAATTGCTTGGCCCGCTCAACGGCCTTCCATTTTGTAAAGCGCTCACCAACACGCGGCAGCAGCCAAGCCAATTTCCAATGGCGCATTAGCCACATAATTGGTCGTTGATAAAGCGTCGCCGCGACCGCCAGTAAACCAAGGCTGTATATCACAACGACTATCGTGAGCATTTGCTCGGGAATGACACGGTAAAAACAGACCGCACCGATCAGACCGAGCAGCATTGCGGCGCCCAAGCCCACCAGACGGTCCTGAAGCGTGGCCAGTAGCACCTTCGCGGCCGGCCCGGCTCGGCGCGACACGTCATAGACCCGAAAAGCATCGCCGCCCGCCGCCGTCGGCAGAAACAGGCCGCAAAAAAGGCCGATGAAATACGTTTCAACCAATCGCGGCAAACTCTGCTTCATGCCCTGGTAGCGGAGCAAAAGCTGCCAGCGGTGAGCACTCAAGACCGTGGCACAAACATAGCAACCGCAGGCCAGGGGCAGCGTTTGTGGCCCAACGTGGTTCCAGGCGGCGGCGACGTCATCGTGATTGGCGAGCGTCGCGAGATAGACGATCAACGCGAGCGCAATCGTTAGCTTCGCCAGTCGCCGCAGCCACACAAGCATTACGTTTCCTTGGCTATTGTTTAGCCGCGACGCGGAGCGGAGCGTTGGGCCGCGCGTCGCGACTCACCGATCACTGCAAAATTGTTTTCGTCCCCTCGAAATCAAACCGAAATCGCACCTCTCTCAATCCCGCCTCCGTCAATACGTGCCGCAATCGCCGTTTTTCCTCGGCATAAAACATCAAAAACCCGCCGCCGCCAGCGCCAATCAATTTGCCGCCAATCGCCCCGCTGTCGCGAGCCAGCTCGTACCACTTGTTAATAGTGTCATTGCTCATCGACCCGCTACGTTTCTTCTTGTGCTCCCAGTGGACGTTCATTAACTCGCCGAACCTGGTCAGATCGC
>DASRAT010000722.1:0-5127 GCA_035638015.1 Gemmataceae bacterium
GCCGCGGGCCGCGCAAAGGCGAGCAATACGCCGAAGTGCGAGCGGAAGTGCGGGAGCGGCTGGATTTGTTAGGCCGGGAACGGGCGCTAATCTATAAGGCGCTGGTGCTGACCGGGCTTCGCAAGGGTGAGTTGGCATCCCTGACCGTGGCACAAATGCACCTCGACGACGCCGTACCGTTTGCCGCCCTCGACGCCGCCGATGAAAAGAACCGCCAAGGGAACGCTATCCCTCTCCGCGATGAGCTGGCAGACGATCTTCGGCAATGGCTCAACGCCAAGCTGGAACAGTTGCAAACCGAAGCCCTGGGGACTGGGGCACCGATCCCAGCACGGTTGCCGTCCGACATGCCAGTTTTCGACATTCCCGCCGGCTTACTGCGCATCTTCAATCGCGATTTGAAGCTGGCCGGCATTGAAAAGGTGGACGAACGCGGGCGGACACTGGACCTGCACGCTTTGCGGACGACATTCGGGACGCTACTGAGCAAAGGCGGGGTTGCACCGCGGACAGCACAAGCGGCATTGCGGCATTCTGACATTTGCTTGACGATGGGCGTCTACACCGATCCCAAGCTACTCGACGTGCGGGGGGCCTTGGACGTGTTGCCGGCCCTTCCCCTCGACGGGAAAAGCGGTGAACGCCAGGCCATTGCCGCTACCGGAACCGATGGGAAGATTCAGGAGTTGCGTCAAAGTTTGCTTGCACCAACGCTTGCACCAACTCTTGACAAATGCAGCGCAAAAGGGTCATTTCCTGTCATAACGTCAGGAGCAACGGGCACGGTCGAAAGCACGCTGCCACTTTCCACAACGTCAACGCCTGTCAACAAAAACAGCCGGCTGTCCACTCGTGACAACCGGCCGTCAAAGTCGGGGCAAGAGGATTTGAACCTCCGACCTCACGGTCCCGAACCGTGCGCTCTAGCCAAACTGAGCTATGCCCCGTCTTGCGGTTAAGATAACCATCTGCGGGCTTTTGTCAATCGCACTCGCGGCACAGGTTCTCCAACTTTCCCAAAGCCTCAGTTGTCCGCCCGGACTTGGTCAACGAAGCAATTTCGGCGATGGCATCTGCCAGGGCTGGCGAAAAAGGCACGGCGGCGCCGGGGGGCGGCGCACGCGGAACCAGCCATGTGGCAATGGCCTGGCACAGCTCGGGCAGTCCGGCGCTCGTGTGGGCTGAAACGGCCAATGCGTCCACGCTCGCGGCAGGCCAGGCAGCGGCCAAATCGCACTTGTTAATGACAAGATGGACCGGGCCGAGGTTCGCACCAGGCATGATTGGCGCCGTTGATCCGTCGAGTATCCACAGGCAAACATCAGCGTTGGCAATGGCCTTTTGGGCGCGATCTATCCCTTCGCATTCCAGAGAGGATTGAGTAGACCGCCAGCCAGCAGTGTCCGAGATTTCGACGGGCCAGCCGTCTATAGCCAACAATGTTGTTACCACATCGCGTGTGGTGCCGGGTATGGGCGACACGATGCTTCGCTCGTAGCCGGCCAGGGCGTTGACCAGGGTGCTCTTGCCGACGTTGGGCGCTCCCGCGATCACCAACTTCCAAGGTGTTGTGAGGTGGTGGCCAAGGTTGCCGAAGCAATTCAGATTTGCAAGCATTTTGATTGCAGTTGCTGTATCGCCACTCTGGAACGCCTCACAAATAGCTTTGACGGCGCGGGAGAACGCGCCCTGATATTGATCCAACGCAATGGCGGCGGTGCGAGCGGTCAAAGCGTTGGTCAGGACAGGCAGCGCGGCCGTTTGGTAATGATCAGCAGTGGTTGCATGATCGAAATCTTGCCAGGTGAGTATCTCCACGCCTTGAGCACCGAGCAATTCTTCGAACAACCGAAGCACCTCGCGGCCACCGTGGCAGTGTAGCTCCAACCAAGCTTCAGGGTTGGTTTGATTGACAGCGACGACGACCTCGTCGGCCGTGTTGCCGGCGCCGAAACGCGTTAACCAAAAGCGCCCGGGTTGAGGATCGAGTGGCAGATCACGCTGGGCCAGTTTGCGGACTATAGTCCAGGCGGCAGGGCCACGCACTGCCAGCGTGGCCAGCGCTGCGTTTCCAGCCGGAGTCAGGCAAGCGCATGTGGTAGATTTCATGACGATTCCGTACGATCAGTGGCGAGCCGCACTCCTTCCAGGGTCATCTCGGGCCATAATTGCGCATGGGCAGGTAGTTGACGACTCAGGAGTTGAGCATCGCCGCCGCCGAGATAGATTTCAAGAGACTTTGGAGATGCTTGCTGCTTCGCCATACTCCCAATCAATTCCTTAATGCCGCCGATGGCCGCACACATGATGCCCGCTTTCATTGCTGTGGCAGTTGACGTTGCCGGCAAACTGAAATCGTCGTCCACCCGGATCAGTGGCAACAATGCCGTGTAGTTGTGCAGCGCTTCGGCCATCATGTTCAAACCAGGCAGGATGGCGCCGCCGCGAAAGATGCCGCTGTCGTCCACATAATCGACAGTGACCGCCGAGCCGGCGTCGACGATTACCGCTGCCGCGTTGAGGGAGCGGCGTGAGTTGACGGCGACAGCATTGAGCAAGCGATCGATGCCGACCTTGGTGGGGTGGTCCACGGCAATTTGCAGCGGCAGCTCCGCCGGTGCGCTGAGCAGCCTGACAGCATCCCCTCGTTGGCGCAGCCAATCGGCAAAAGCATCCCGGCGCTCATGGTGCACGCCGCAGATCCACCAAGACAGTGGCGTCTTCAAGCGCCACTTCTTGATCTGTTCACGCCACGCACTTTCGTCGTACGGCGGCAGCGAGGCCACAGCGCTAACCGCGGCGTCGTCGCAAAGGCCCCACTTGATGCGGCTATTGCCGACGTCGACAACGAGGCGGCTGCCGCGTGAACGGCGGGCAGTTGCCATGGGTGTGGCCCTTCAGACCAAACGGGAATTAATACCTGTTGTCTAACCAATGAAATGACAATTGAATCAGCAAGATCTTGCCAGGCCGCTGTCGGCTAAGATTGGCGGTGAGGCAGGGGCACGCCCATTTTTTCCAGTTCGGGTTCCACGACTTTTTTCCAGCATTCCGGGCAGATGCCGTGGCTGAATTGCGCTCCCGAGTGAGCGCCGATGTAGTTTTCGACACGGTGCCAGTAATCCTGGTCGTCACGGATGCTCTTGCAATAAGAGCAAATGGGGAGCAGCCCCTGTAGTTGCTGAACCTTGGTGAGAGCGTCTTCCAACTCGGTTACCCGCTGTGCCAACTCGAATTGGAGTTGCACCATCTGTGCGCCAACGTAGACCCGCGCCTCAAACTCATCGTGGTCCAGCGGCTTGGCAATGTAGTCATTGGCTCCGGCCGCCAAGCCATCCAGGAGGTGTTTCTTGCCAGGTTGGGAGGTGAGCAGGATCAAATACACTGCTTTAAGATTGGCGGCGGCCCGGACTCGGCGGCACAATTCGACGCCGCTGACATCTTGCATCGTCCAATCGAGGATGGCAATCTTGGGCAGCTCGACTGCCTGGAGCGCTTGCCAGGCCGCGGCGCCGGACTCGGTCACCACCACGTCGTGGCCTTGCTTTACCAGCAGAGCTTCCGCGGCGAGGCGCGAATGTTGGTCGGCGTCGGCAATCAGTATTTTCATAGGGCGTATTCCAACAGGTGGTTGGGCATACTCATACCAGGGCGCAGTTCGCCAAGGAAGACGCAATGATAGCGGCGCCAACGGCTGTTACACTTGCCGTCAATGCCGCCAAGGGGACAGGATCGCCGGCTAAACCTTAGCCCGAGAGGGAGATTGCCGCCAGGCCTTGGATAGCATACCTGCCGATCCATTAAAAGGAGATGATAGGGCTGTTTTGCAGCGCGACAAGGCCATCTCCGGCCATAGGGCTTACGCCCTTTGGTTAGCCTGACCACGAGCGCCTGCAAAGGACGTGACCAGAGTGGGTCTGCAATTATAGATTGCATGTGGCCGGGAAACAAATGGCCTGTGCAAGAGAAGTTCCCGATTTCGGTTGAAATCGGCCTGGCGAGCAAGTAATCTCAGCCGCGGGCAGAAAAATTCAGGGCCCGGTCCGCGACCAACAACATGAACGACCCCATGAGCAATCGCCACGTTGGCCACATTGCCGGTCGGCAGCAAGGGAGGAGTTTCGCAATGAAGCTGTTTCGTTTAGTTACATTTGTCTTTGTATCCGTTGGGATATTGGCAATGACCGCCGGCGAAGGCGCCGGCACCAGTGCCGAAGCCACCGCAATGTGGGATGACCAGGGCCCCGGCGCTGATTTGACGTCGGATTTGGCCGGCGGCTTGCCCTTCAGGTGCGTCGGCCCGGCGCTCACGTCGGGGCGGATTTCGGCCATCACCATCGATCCGCGTGACAGCAAGGTGTGGTATGTCTGCGCTGCCGCAGGCGGCATGTGGAAAACCAGCGACGGCGGCACCAGCTTCAAATGCATGACCGACAACATTGGCTCCTTCTGCATGGGCTCGGTTGCACTTGATCCCAAGAACCCGGACATCGTCTGGCTCGGCACCGGCGAGCAGCAATCGCAGCGCAGCGTCGACTTTGGCGACGGCATCTACAAGAGCATGGACGGCGGCAAGACCTGGAAGAACATGGGCCTGGTCACTTCGGAGCACATTGCCCGCATTCGCATTGACCCGCGCAACACTGACGTGGTTTATGTCGCTTCAGTTGGCCCGTTGTGGAACGGCGGCGGCGAACGCGGCGTCTACAAAACCACGGATGGAGGCAAAACCTGGAAGGCCAGTCTCACGATCAGTGAAAACACCGGCGTCGTGGATCTCGTCATCGATTCTCAGAACCCCGACAATCTTTATGCGGCAGCGTTTCAGCGGCGGCGGCACACCGGCTGTTGCATCTCCGGCGGCCCCGAAAGCGGAATTTACAGGACACATGACGGCGGCACGACCTGGACAAAAATCACCAAGGGCATTCCTACATCCAACATGGGCCGTATAGCCCTGGAAATCTCGCCGCAAAATACCAACACCGTCTACGCCCAAATCTCCGCTATGCAAGGCAGTGGCTTTTACCGCAGCGACGATAAAGGCGTGACATGGGCGCAAACCAGTACCGGCGGGGGCGGCGCCAACATGTATTATGGCGACATTTACGCCGATCCGCACAAGGA
>DASRAT010000723.1:0-4215 GCA_035638015.1 Gemmataceae bacterium
TCATTCCCGACATACACCTTGCTATAGTCAATCACAAGAACCTTGCATGTCGGGCAATGGTAACCAAGCACTCGGCGAACAACTCCGGGTAAAAACTTCGTGCGCCATGTATTGTGGAAAATGTCACAATCGCCGTTCCAATTAATTTTCGGTATGACGCGCTCCTTCGGCATGAAGCGGATAGGCTCGCGTGTGTAAAGAAAGCCAACCTGCATACGCTCACCGCATCTGTCGCAGTTTTTTTGGTGGGTAATTGCTTTCATGTCGTGCGCTGTAGTCTAGCCATTGTTTCCAATGATTCTAGCTGCATAGTAACGACCCTTGGTTACATGTCAACGCAATTGCACAATCCTACCCACCGCCTCCTTACACCGCCTAATGGTCTCCTCGCTGCCATCCATGTGCGGTTCCAGCGACACCGGCCCGGCGAAAGAGGCGGCTTTTAGCCGCGCGAAATGGGCGGCGTAATCAATCATCCCTTCGCCCGGAACCACGAACTGGGGTCTGGCGGCCAAATCGGCCGTCAAACGCAGGTCCTTGATGTGGACGTTGGCGATGAGGGGCGCCACCTCGTCAAATTCATCCAGCGGATCGCGGCGTGTCATCCAGGCCACATTGGCCGGATCGTAGTTGATCTTCAGACTGCTGGCCCCCGCGCGGCGAATCATGGAAACCGTGGCCGGGCCGTTGTCAGCCCAGCAAACAGGCTCCGCCTCGATCATGAGCGTGACCTTGTCCTCGGCCGCGCGCCTTCCTGCCTCGGCAAGCCAGTCAATGATATGCTGTGGCGGATTGGCACTGGGGATCGACGGCCCTGTCTCCTCGGTAGCGTCGGGTTTGCGAAAGCCGAAGACAATCAGCCCCGGCAAGGACCAACGCCGTGCCCACTCCACCGCACGCGGATACACTTCACGCATTTCCTTGGCGAACTCATCGGCCGTTTGGGTCCATTTGAATAAGCCCGGAGACAATGCGGTAATCTCCACGCCTTCACCGGCGGCAATGCGTTCCACTTCTGCCATTTCCTCGGCTGAACACATGGGAGCGCGGCCGCTTTTGAGAAAGCGAACCTCGTAGCGGCGCAAGCCGACCTTGGCGCCAATCCGCACTGCGACGCGAAAGTCACGGTCAATCTCATCGGCGACAATTCCAAGTTTCATGGCTCTTCGATCCTCACGGCGGCGCCAGTCTTGGCGGATTCATAAACGGCCATCACAACCCGCATGTCATGCAAACCCGAAGCAATCGACACAAACGCCGGCCGGCCGTCGCGTGCCGCTTCCAGGAAGGCGCGATGTTGATTGAGTGGATTGGCCGCGTTTCCCATCGGCGGCGGGTCAATCGTAAGCTCCTGCGTTTGACCGCGTGGCCCTTCGAGACTGTCGCAGCGGGCACCGTCATAGCGCACGACATGGCCCGCATAGGGACCGACAGCCGACCACAAACTTAGCGCTCGATTGTCCCGATAGTGAACCGCCCCCATGGTGCCGTGAATCGAGAACTGCTCGGCATTCGCGCACCAGGCGGTGTCGAGTGTGACTACCGCCCCCGAATCCAACTCTAAAATCGCCACTGCCAGGTCCTCGCCCTCCAAGCCGTGGCAGTGCAGCTTCCCCTTGACGCCTGTCACTCGCACGGTTTTCGCGCCGGCGATCCATTCGATCATATGAACGTAATGCACCGCAAGCTGGATGAAGCAACCGCCGCCGGTTTGGGCCACAATGCCCCGCCAGGTCGGTTGTCCCTGGAGCGCCGCGTTGGACCAACGCATGCCGTGGCGATGCATGAGCTTGGCGTAAAAATGAACGACGTGGCCCAGGCGGCCCTCGGCGACCAGTCCGCGCAGATCGTGGAACAACGGTTGATCGAAATAACTCATGTACAGGCCATTGGTTCGCCGGGAAGCCTGGGCGGCCAGGACAATGGCTTCGGCGTCGGCCAAATTGGAGGCCAGGGGCTTTTGTAACAACACGTGTTTATCAGCACGGAGTGTTGCTACAGCTTGCGAGCGATGCACAAAATTGGGTGTGTTGATTACGACTGCGTCCACGCCGGGGCCAAGTGCCATTTGAAAATCGGTCGTGGCAGAGGGTTCATGTTTGGCCAAGAATGCAGCACTTTGTTTGGCTTTTTCCAAATCGGTGTCAATGCAGGCCACCACGCGGACAAAATCCAGATCGCGGTAGACCGGCAGATAGTGCGGGGCGATTTCGCCGCAGCCGACGAATGCCACTTGCAATTGGTCCGGCATGGCTCAGCTTCCTTTCTCGGCGGCCAGTTCGGCGACACTCGGCTCGATAGCCGGTGCGCGTGTTCTGTAAAGCGCCAGCCACAAGCCCATCAAAACCGCAGCCGTCGTCACCGCGGCCCACGCCGTACTGAATGGAATGTAAAAGAACAATGCCCCCGCCAGCATCACCGAAGCCGCAATCAATTTGTCGGTGATGTTTTTTTCATGAAAGATCAGCCACCCCGCGAGAATGTGCAGAATAATGCCCGCCCGTTTGATGCTGATCGCGATCGCCGTCGGCAAAAAGCCGAAGGTGTAATACAGGAGCAGAATGGAAATCGCATCCAGAAGGCCCGCCACGACGCACCATCCCGGCGTCTTGCGCATCACCGCCACACAGTTCGCCTTTTGCACCACGGCCAAACCCGCAAATAACAAACACAATCCCATGCTGTTCGCAAAGCCTTGCGTCTCCGCGTCGCTCATCAGCGTCAACTGTTTTTGAATCGGGCTGGTGATGGATAGGAGCAGCGCTACCAGGAGCACAAAACGGCTACCCCTTTCGCGGGCAATCGCAGCAATTGGGGCAGTCCAACCGCCGGCAAACAACTTGCGGTGCATGACAAGCGATCCGATGACGATCAAGGCCACACCCATGAGCTTGGCCAGGGTCGGCAGTTCCCCTAACATGATGTAACTCGTCGGCACCAGAAAAACCATGGTAAACGACATGAACGGCATGCACATCGACATCGGCGAGACCTGCAGAGCCCGCATCAGCAGAAGATGGGCCATGGCCATCAGCGCCACATCGATCACGGCATAAATCAAAAATGCCGTCAGTGGCGCCACCACGATATTTGAGATCCCAAAAAGGACGCAGCCTTGCTGTTTGACAATGTCCCCAGGAAAAGCGTCTTCCAGCAAAAGACGGTTCAGATAGGCGAGCGCCGCTCCGCGCGGCTGGGCCTCTTGCAAGGCCAACGTCTCCGCGGAAAGTGATACATAGGCAAAGCGTGTCTGTCCGTAAATCGATGTGCCGCTTTCGAGGACCTTGTTCAGCTCTTTTGCCAGGTCCTGCAGCAGTTTTTCGTCGCCTGCGTTGGATTGAATGTATTCTGTCAATTTCGAGCGGCCGTCCTCCGACATTTTCTGCAACAGGAAGACTGCCACCGGATTGTCAGGGTTGGTGAGCTTGGCCGCGAAATCGAGGGGATCCTTGAAATCCGCGGCTGTCAAGATGCTGGTCGGATGAATAATCGGCGGCGAACCCTGCAATGCCAGCCATCCAACCGCAACGCCAAACACCAGCGCGGCGAAAAAGCGAATCCAGAAGGTGCCTGCCAACAACTCATTGCGGTCCACAACTTTTTTACGCGCGACATCGGTGAAAACGTTGGACACCGATGTCGCTGTTGCCAGCGCTAGCCCAACGGGTGAAAGAGCTTGGTCCGCCATGTTGGTTTCCCGGCTTCACCTTTCAGCGCTGATTTGGAGTGCGGCGATTCACATCACCGGACGCAAGCATTTTAGTGGAGTGTTGGCTCAGCGGCGCGGGACCATAGAATGGGTCAGGCCCGATTGTCGCAAACCCGATGCACTCCATGCCCAAAAAAAATCGCCAACGATTTTGTTACGATTATCCGCGCCCCGCAGTGACCGCGGATGTGGTAATTGTCACCAAGGACCGACGGCGACGCGTGCTGTTGATCCGCCGCAAACATGCCCCGTTCGCGGGATTGTGGGCCTTGCCGGGCGGGTTTGTGAATGAGGACGAAGGCCTGGAAACAGCGGCTCGGCGGGAATTGCGTGAGGAAACGGGGTTGGACACCGGCCGCATCGAGCAGCTGGCGGCATTCGGCGATCCTGGCCGTGATCCGCGCGGACACACGGTCACGATTGCGTTTCTGGCCCAGGTCGATGCCGCGCAGCTGCGGCCCGTGGCGGCCGATGATGCAGCGGATGTTGCATGGTTTCCACTCAGC
>DASRAT010000724.1:0-5637 GCA_035638015.1 Gemmataceae bacterium
CCTGATCTTCAAGGGCCGACAGGTTGCCTAAGCGAGGCACCTCGGCGTAAGGTGCGTACAGGACTCGATTGGAAAACGTCAACAGCGCGGACAGAAGCGTGTTTTGTATGTCGGCCAGAAGCAGGTACGGGACCAGTATCCAAAGCGACCAGCCAGGTCGGCTCGGATAGGGCCTTACGACGGGATACCAAAACACCAGTGACGAGGCGAGAAAGGTGGCATGCTGCACATAATGCCAACCATCGGAGCCCAGGGCGAGTTCGTAAAGGCGCGGCAGGTGCCAGAACCAGGTGGCGGCGACAAATACCAGCCAAGCCCAAAGGGGGTGGGTCAGCCGAGTGAACGCGCCGCGAATCATGGGTGAGCGTAACAAGGGAGCAACCCAGTAAACGCGGATCGGCTGCGGCAGACCGCGTAGCAGCGGAAACATTGGCGCACCCAGCCAAAGCAAAGCTGGCGCCACCATCATCAGCAGCAAATGCTGCAACATGTGAACTTGGAGAAAAAAATAGGAGAATGGCTCGATGGGCGAGGCCAACGCCAGGAAGATCGAGCTCAGTCCGCCCAGAAACGCCGCAAGCTTCCCAGCGTGCCATCGATGCCTGTCACGGCGGCGCAGAAAACACCAGCCGCGGACGTAGATGGCGCCGGTCAGCACGAGCGCCACCAGGAGCCCGGGATCCCACGGCCATGAACGCAAACAGGCGTCGAGGAACGGATTCACGGCGTGAACCCCGATTGAGTGGGCGATTATTTCTTGGCCGGCGTGTCCGCTGTTTTTGCGGCAGGCACTCCCGGGGGCCTGAGACTGGTTAAGAACTCGGCCAGGGCGGCCATTTCCGCGGGCCGAATCTGTTTGCCATAGGCCGGCATACCGCCGCCGCCGGGCGTGCCGTTGCTCACCTGATCGATGAGTTGGTCATGCGTGAGGCGGGTGCCGACCGTAGTCAAATCGGGACCCTTCTTGCCCCCGAGCCCCTCCAGTGAATGGCAATTGCGGCAATCCTTGTTCTGGAATACAGCGGCCCCTTGCAGCTCCACCGGCGTCAGCCTTTTCACAATGTCCTCGGGGATCGGATCGCTGCTCCACGCCTCCATCACCGGCGACCAAGGGGACGTGGCGCCCTCATAGGTCAAAACACAAAGCGCTGTCCATGTCACGATGACCAGCAACACTGCGACGGGCCTGCGGCTCGGCGCCCGCTCACCGCCTCGGGAAATGATTGGCACCAGCAACAGGGCGCCGATCAAGATGACCGGAAAGACCAGCATGATGAGTGTTTCCAAACCCGGCGGGCTGAGGGACAACAGGCCGAAGAGCCACAGAAAAGGCCAATCGGGCCGCGGATTGGCGCCGCTCAGTGCCGGATCGGGCGGGTCGGAGGGCCCCTTGGGTCCGGACAGTGCGGCAATGACGATCACCGTGACGACCACCAGCGCCGAGAAGAACGCATCCTTCATCATGGCGGGTCCGAGAAACGGCTCGCCAGCCTTGAGTTCTTTCTCATATTCTTCGTGATAGGTCTTCGGATCCACGGGCTGTCCCGCGACGGGCGGAGCGCTGATGCCACACTTGAGCACCAACCAAAGATGGATTCCCAGCAAAAAAAGCAAGCCGCCCGGAATCACGAAAACGTGCAGAGCAAAGAATCGGCTCAGTGTGTCGCCGCCGATAACCTCCCCTCCCAGCAGCAAATGCACGAGTATCGGCCCCGCTACGGGCACACGGCCAGCCATTGCCGCCCCGATGCCGACGCCCCAGTATGCATCCGTGTCCCAGCGCAGCACCTGCCCCGAGAACATCATGCCCAGCGTCAGCAGCAAAAGAAAGACGCCGACGATCCATGTCAGTTCACGCGGATACTTGTACGAGCCGTGCAGGAAAACCTGCGTCATGTGGATCGCCACCATGACGGTCATGGCCGAACCTGACCAGTAGTGGATGGAGCGCAGCAACCAGCCAAAAGGTTGCTCGTAATTGAGATACTGCAGGCTGCCATAGGCCTTATCGGCGCTTGGGACGTAGGTCAGGGACAGGCCGATGCCGGTGACGATTTGCAACATCAGCAAGGTCAGCGATGCGCTCCCAAAGACGTACCACCACCCCATTGGCCCTGCGGCCGCCCTGGGAATGGGATGGCGCATCATCGGCAACAATGTCTCGCGCACGCGCAAGCGAGCATCGAACCAGCCGAGCAGCGCATTGAACATCGGCGTTTCCTTCCGGCGGTTAAGCGTCTATCCAAAAAGGAGTCAGGCACCGTTGCCGGAAGCCCCCGTTTGTAGTGGCCCGATTTATCGGGCCAGACTGGTGCCAGGCCCGATAAATCGGGCCACTACAAACAGCTTTTCAACAGAGCATGCCTGACCCCTTTTCGGATAGGCTCTAAGCGTTTTCCTTTAACGTGTCCTGCAACGTCGGCAGATGCGGCGCCTGAATCTCCAGTTTGCCATCGACCACTCGCCAGACGCAGTGATAAAGCCCGCGCGGCGGTGGACCCGATGCGTGGTCGCCGTTCTCGTAATAGACCCCGCCATGGCACGGGCACATGAACAAGCCCGATTGCGGGAACCAGGTAACCGGACAGCCCAGGTGCGTGCAGTTCATCGCGAACACCAGGAATTGACCCTCGCCGAGGTTGCGAACGTGGACGCCGGTGAACGCGGTCATGCCGTCCCAGGGTTGTTGGATCGGATTGTCGAACGTCTCCAACCGCGTCTGACCCTGGGGAAACTTGGCCACGGGCCCGAGCGTCACCCAAATGGGCGCTTTCTTGCGCAGCGGCCCGAGGAAGTAGCCGACTAGCGGCACCGCGGTGACCGTGGCCGCCAACGCGCCCATGCCATAGGTGAGCCACTGGAAGAAGCTGCGTCTCGTCGGTATGGACGGTTGCGACATGGCGCCCTCGTTACTTTTTTGCGGTCCCTTTTTCTTTCCACGACATCAACAAGGCGACCAGATCGTTTACTTCCGGCGCGGTCAGCGCACCGCCTTCGTGCTCGGCGCAATTCGGCATCCCCAGGTCCGCGCGGCCCGTAATCACAAACCGGCGCAGCACCTGTTCGCTGGCCAGCGTCAGAAACGCCGGATCGTTGATGGGGCCGTGTCTGTCTTTGCCATGACCCTCCTGGCCGTGACACGCGGCACACACCCGCGCGAAGACCGCTTTGCCATGGTCCGCGTCCCCTTTTTCGCAAGGGACGACATATGGCGGCCATGTTTTCTTCTGGACAGCGGCGTCTCCCCATTGTTTGCGCAGGCCAACGGCGAGAGCCTGCACCTGCTCCGCGGTCAGCGTGCCTCCCTGCTCTTTGGCAAAGGCCGGCATCTCCGTTCCCTTGCGGCCGCCGGCTATGACCATCGCCAGCTCATCCTCGGGGGCGATGGCAAGAAACACCGCATCATTCAGCGGAGGCGCTGGCCCCAGTTTGCCGTCTTTCCCATGGCAGCCCGCGCAATTCTTGGCGTAAAGCGTCGGGAAATCGAGTACCTTGGACGGCGCCACGAATTTGTCCGCAGGGTCCGGCTTCCCCGGCAGCGGCGAATCGCAGCCGGAAAGCAGAACGAGCAGGGCCAGCCATCGCGTCGCTTTTTTCATCATCTCACCTGCCCCACTGCGCCACGGCGATCTTTTCCGAACGGGACACCACATACGACATGGCCAATCCGTACACCAACTGCGAGACGACGAACCACGGCCAACTCACATGTTGTTCCATCAGCGGATTGACGATGCCCATCATGCCGTAACAAACGCCGCTCCACAAGAACGGCATCAATATCCCGCCAAACAAAAGCGGGCCCCACTTTATAGACGGCAACATCGGCAGAATCACGCCGTACATCAAGCCGAACGTCACCGAGAACGCCGCATGAATGAGAATGCCCAAGATGAGAGAGATCGGATGGAACGCTTTGAGGTCGTCGAGTGTTGCGTCGGTGATGCCCGGGATGACGATGCCGACCAGCAGATTGACCGGCAGCCAGGGACTGCCATGCACGATCAGGCCATAGGCCATTGCCGGAATGGGCATGAGCAGGCCGCCGATGATTCCACCTTTGACGCCGCTGGAGATCGGATGCACTTTTTCGGGCAAAACAAACCGATATCCCGCAGTCCCGGGGTGCATCGGTTCCACGGTGCCAGGCGCTGCAACCGCCTCGCCCGGACGCAGGCTCGGCTCGACCAATGGTTCCTCTACATGCCCCAGAACCGAAATGAGTTGCCCGATCCAACTTCCGAGGCCGAAAACGAATACCACCACGCCGACAACCGTAAAGCCAAGGCTGGTCGCAAATCCCACGCCCACCAGCGCAATGCCCATGCCCAGCACCAACGGCGCCGCCGTCGGAGCAGGCAGTTCGACGCTGTCCTTCGTTTTGTCCGTGGTATCACTCATGCGAAAATCTCGGTATTCGCCCCAATTGCCGTTTGTAGTGGCCCGATTTATCGGGCCAAGCGGCCAAAGGCCCAATAAATCGGGCCACTACAAACGGCGTTCGCCAGGTCACCGGCCGATCACATACACAACCGTAAAAACTACAATCCACACCCCATCAACGAAGTGCCAGTACCACGACACAAGTTCGATGCCTATTGGATTCGGCCCTGTGAGTTTCCGGCGCTGGTACAGGCCGAGCATGAGCACCAGCAGAATCACCCCAACCGTCACGTGGGCGGCGTGAAAACCCACGAGCGTGTAGTAGGTGGTCCCAAATAGATTGCGGCCGATTGTCAGCTGATGCTCGACGATCAGGCCGTACCATTCATAGCCGGTGCCCGCGACGAACGCCGCTCCGAGGAGAATCGTCAATCCCCAAAGTCCCCGAAACGCCGCGCTGTTGCCTGAGCGCAACGACTTTTCCGCCAAATGAATCGTGAAGCTGCTTGTCAGCAGACAGATCGTGTTCACAATGGCCAGCGGCAACGATAGCACCTGGGCCGGCGTTGGCCCGGTGAGGCTGGCGCCCATGTAGATCACGTAGGCCATCAACAGCGTGCTGAAAAACGCCGTTTCCGACATGAAAAAGGCGAGCATCCCCACCTTGTGCGCATCGGGACGAACGTCCACATGCGGCGGCGGCAGCGGATAGCTTGCGACAAAGAATGGTTCGGTTGTGCTCACTCGTACTTCCAGTCCGGATCGTCCGGGTGTTTCAGATCCCACAGCGGCCGACGGCTATGCACAATCGGAACTGTCTCGAAATTGTACGCAGGCGGCGGCGAACTCGTTGCCCACTCCAGCGTCCACGCGTCCCACGGATTGTCGGGCGCCGGCTTCCCTTTCCAAAGCGACGTGACGATGTTGTAAACGAAAATCAAATAGCTCGGCGCTTGCAAGAACGCCCCGAAAGTTGTGATCTGATTGAAAATATCCCAGCCGCGCCCCGGCTCGTAGGTGTAAATCCGCCGCGGCATGCCGAGCATGCCGGCAAAGTGCATCGGCCCGAACGTCAAAATGAAACCGATGAGCAGCAGCCAGAACTGCCAGCGGGCCAGGCGCTCTGACAGCATCCGACCGGTCACTTTGGGGTACCAGTAGTGAATGCCGGCGAACACGCCGAACAGCGTGCCGCCGATCAGTACCCAGTGAAAGTGTCCCACGACGAAGTAGCTGTCGGAGAGCTGAAAGTCG
>DASRAT010000725.1:0-11313 GCA_035638015.1 Gemmataceae bacterium
CATTTGGCCATTCAGATCAACCGCGCCCTTCACTTTCAGCACAAATCGGAGGAACCAAGCAGCTGGATAGAATGGGATGACGAAGACTACACGGATTGGGCCGAAGAAAAGGCCGAGGCACTGCTGCTGGCGCTGCCCAAAATTCGGCGGCTGCTCGAGCGGGACGTGAAAGCCGCGCTTGACGGTGATCCGGCGGTTTGGAGCCACCACGAAATCGTCGCCGCCTACCCTGGCGTTTATGCGACAGCCGTGTACAGACTGGCGCACGAACTGGATAAAGCCGGCGTTCCGTTAATCCCGCGTATCATGACCGAATATGCACACTCCAAAACCGGCATAGATCTCCATCCAAGTGCATCCATACAATCAGGCTTCTTCGTGGATCATGGTACAGGCGTCGTTGTCGGGGCCACAACCGAAATCGGGCACAACGTCAAGCTTTACCAAGGGGTGACGCTAGGTGCCCTTTCATTTCCCCGCGATGAAAATGGCGAATTGATACGCGGTGAAAAACGCCATCCAACATTGCAGGACAATGTCGTGATCTACGCGAATGCATCAGTGCTGGGGGGAGACACCATCATCGGTCGGAACTCGGTGATCGGTGCCAACGCCAAGATATTCCGCGATGTGCCGCCGGAGAAGATTGCTTCGGTTGAAGAAAATACCCTTCGCTTCAAGGATCGGCCGAAGCCAGCCCCTAAGGGGCAACAATACAGCATCTAGTGCCGCTTCCACTTCGTCAGTTTCGCGCCGTCGAAAGGACAGGTCTTGATTAACTCAAGTTCACCGGGATTAAACGGTTGTTCAAGGTTTTTCGCGCGAAACTCGTGAACTGGAAGCGCCACTAGCAAATCCAATCCGCAAGCATTCCGTGCCGGAAAAGGTTTTGCAGATTTGCAGACCCTTTTCCGGCTTCATTTTTTTGGACGATGCCCCCCAACACACGTTGCAACAGACATTAACGCCAAAAGGTTAAGGCGAACTTGTCGAACTCAAGGCCGGCACATGCCGTCACGTTGAACGGTGGCACGACAGAAGCCCTTCCTTCTGGTAACGCAATAGCTCGGCGTGGGACACTACCCAGCGGGCATAAGCTCCGCGCCCTGATAGCTTCTTGTCCGCCCGAATGCGGCCGAGCCGGCACCATTCCCGGCAGGTGAAACAGGATTTGCTGACGAGCTTAGCGAATTCCTCGATCTCATAAAAGTCCTTGATCGTCTGGCGATCCACTAAGACGACCAACATCGACTCGATTTTCTCAAGCCTTTCTTCAACCGTCATGGCTTCACCTCATCTCTCGATGTTCTTGTCTTTGCCCTTCTCCGGCGCCGGAGCTTTCGTCTTTGCATCCAGGAGCCGCTGGAATGCTTCCTTGCCGTAGCGACACGCGTCCCCCTGTTTCGCGGCAGCTTCATCCTCTCGCAGTTCTTTGAAGAGCGCAGCCAGTTTTTCGCAACTCAGTGTTTCTCCGGTTTCAAATTCGACGGATGTCGCTTCGAGCAGTTCCTTGACCCGCTCAATTAGCGGCGGAGGGTCCAATAACCCGCCGTCTGGAACAAGGGTTTCCAAAGTGTGCAACTCCTGGCCACTGCGCATCGCCAACCGCAGAGCCGCTTCTTCGATGGCAGTATTATCAATGGATTCACGCACCTCCGCGAATTGCTCGAAAGGCACGTCGTACCACGCAGCATCCCTGGTGATGTAATCCAGTTTGCCCTCCGCTGATAAATCCCGCCACAGACGAAAACTTCCATCAGTCTCTTCCAGAAAGTGATCGTTTGATTTGTGCGATTCGAGTAGCGCCTTGAAGCCAGATATGCGGTGTTTTGCGTCCATTGTAAACCTCCATAAACGGCCCCGATTGCATTCCCGCCCCGCTATGCGGTTCACTTTTCGCATTTAGCCAGCAGTGGGTTCCCAATCGCCCGAAGGCCGTAGCCAGCCGGCAAGCGGCGGCTGGTGCTAGCTGAACGGTATTCAGCACAACCGCGCATCCCGCGGCACCGGCTTTTTCTTTTCTGGCTCCTCCCGCTTCCTGCCCAGCAGCGGGAGCAACACATGCTCCGTCACGGCTTCCACCGCATCGGGACGGCCTTGCAGGTGCCGCGCCACCCTGCGAAATGCCAGAATCAAAAGGCCCAAGTAAACCCCGGTAGTTGCAATAAACGTCACCAAAACCAATATGACTGTCATGGCTCATCTCTCTTGGGCAGGTAGCAAACGTCCTGGTTTTTCGACACCGCATCCATCAGGCAGGGAGGAGAACTGTTCTCCTCCCTGCCCGGCGCACCATCACGCACCTGGGCGGCGAATGCCGAACATCGCCGCCACAACCACGCCGAGCGCGACCAGGAAACCGCCGGTCGCAACTTTGACCACGCTGTTGGCTGTCCCTTGCGACACCGTCGTCTCCATGCCGCCCAAGTTTTTAGGCATTGCAAGCTTGAGCGGAACCGTCGCTTGCTTCTTTGGCGCCGGCAACACCATCGGATAGGATTCCGGCGCCGGATATACGAGCGGCGTCACTGACAATGCCTGCGGCTGACTTGGGATTACCAGCCGGGAAGAACAGCGCGGGCAGCGGCACGTCCCTCCCGCCTTCGCTGCCTGGATTTTCAAGACTTTTTCACACCCCGGACAGATAAACCGCACCATTGGTTGAACAGAATTCATGGCAAACCTCCTTTGGTAAGACTGAATCTTGCGTTACGGCTTTCACCTTCAGTGCACTAATTTCGCGAAGCGACAGGCGAGACCAGGCAGGGTCAAGCGCCCTGTTTCGTCTTTAGTTTCATGACCTGCACCCAGGTTTTGCCGTCGAGCTTCTCACCCTGGGCTTTGCGCGCGAATTTCAGCATGTCCTGCAACATCTCGATGGCATCGTCTAAGGTCAGGTTGCTGCCGACGATGGTCACCGAGCGGCCTTGGCCGAGCGGAATCTTGAGCCGGTTGACCTTGATGGCAGGAACCTCACCGTTGCGAAGCTGGCGGCCGCGCCGTTCGAGCTGGTCGCGGTTTTCGCCGGCCAGCTTCGCCGCCAGCATGGCTTGCTGTTCGCCTTCCGGCACCTTTGAGATGGCGTACCATTCCGAGGGTCCGAGCTTGCCGTCGGCAGCCGCTTGCTGGATTGGCTGAACACATTTCGCCAGCGCGAGGATGCGGCCGACCATGGACGGGTCGCGGTCGATCCTGGCGGCCAGGTCCTTGGCCGTGGCGCCGGGATTCAATGCCAGCCAATCCCGGCAGCCAACAAACTGCTCGTAGGGTTTGAGGTCGGCGCGGTGCAAAGCGGTCACCAGCTGGATTTCCTTGACTTGGCCTGGCGTCAGCGGCTCGTCGGTGATGACGACATCAAGGCGTTCCGGCTTGCCGTCCAACATGGCCGCGCACCAGCGGCGCCAGCCGTCAAGGATGGTGCCGTCCGGCTTGGCCAGCAGGGGAACCAGTTGCTTCTTCGCCAGCGAATCATGCAGTTCGCGCAGTCCTTCGGTAACGAAGGATTTTCGTGGATTGCCCGGATCGGGCTTGAAGAAGTCCAGCGGCTTGCTGGTCAGTGTCGCAGTCATCAGACCATCTCCTTAAAAAATGAGCTTCACGTAGGAACACCATCATTTCTTGACTTGTAGCGATGCAGGATTAGTTGACCCCCGGCCGCATCCGCCGCTCCATCCGGTTGTCCAGAATCTGGTAACGCTCCAGACTCGCCTTGACGAGCGTGTAAACTTCGGCGAAGGCATCAGGCAGTTCGTCTTCACGCAGGCAGCCGGCAAATACATCAACAATTCCCTTGGCCGTCCTTGTGGCGACATCGTGGATCAATAAATCACTGGTCATGCTTCACCTCCTGCCAGGCCGGTTCCGCTCGACTAGCCCATCGATGCCTGCTTGCGCCGCCAGAGCCAAACGATCACGATGAGAACCACGCCCACACCTCCGAAAATGGCCAGCTTTTGGTCGTTGGTCAGCGGTATCGGTGTCGCCGCGGCCAGATGCAGGCGGCGTGCCCGCGACTCGGCGGCACCCTGTTCGAGCGCTTTCAGTCCCAGTGCGTAATCGAGGGGCGTCAGCATATACGCATCGAAGCTGTCCGGATCGGCCAGTTCGCCGGCATGATGAATGGCCCAGAGGGCCACATCGTCGCCATGCCGCGGTTGGGCGATGACGAGAAGCAAGCCGGCAGGCCGGGGAAGCTTGCTCATCTCGCCGGAGCTATGAAACTCGGCCAGTTTCACCGCTACCGGCCGGGAGCAGGCAAAGATGGCAGCCACCGCCTCATCCCCATACGCTTCCACGAAGTCGCGCCCCTTGGGGCCGACGATGGCCACAGCTTTCTCGCGATAGGCGCGGCGCACGCGCGGATCGGCATCCGGTCCATAAACGGTTACCCTGTTGCCGTAGGGATTGAATTGAGCCGGCAGGTCGGCCGGCAAGGCGACCGTAAGCAAGCACAAGACGCTGCCAAAGGTAATCCAGCGGATCATGGCAATCCTCCTCCAAAACAAATGATGTGTGTTACCTCTCCATGCCGCCGCGCTCCTGGCCGCGGTCATCGCCCCGGTCGCGGTCATCCTTGCCACGGTCATCGCGGCCTCGCTTTGCCGCCTCCTCGCGGAGGTCATCCAGGGACAGCGTTTTTTTCACGGATTCCTGCTGGGAGCCGTGGCCGGGACCGCCGCGGGCATCGGCGATCTCGCCTTGGGTCAGCGAACCGTACAAACCCAATTCTGAATCAGCCACGCTTTCGCGAGATAAAACGGCCGCGTTGCGTAACTCCCTCAAACCGAGGCGCCCCATCGCGGCGGCGTGACCAGCTCCGATTTTCCGATCGCTCATCGGTCTTCCCCTTTGCTCTGATAATCACGAGACGAACATCACATTGGTTGCCGTTTGACGGCCCACACGACGAGCGCGACGGCAGCCACCAGCAACCCCCACCCCACTGCTGCGGCGAAATGCAGGGCTGCGGCGGGCCTGAAAGCCGGATCCCTGTACCACTTGATTCGCCGGGCCAAAATGGGAGCCATACCGCGCTGGAGGCAGATCAGGCAATCGTCCCTCAAACGGAGAATCTCGTCGGGGCGAAGCAACGCTCTGCCGGTGACGGAGTAATTGAAGGAGCTGCCCTGACCCTCTTGGTTGCTCACGCTAGGTGGGTAACCGCCTTCGCTGCGCGAGCGCGATTCGTTGGTGCCGTAGCCTTCGAGAACCTGGGTCCAGTCGCCGAGGCTCCGGGAAATCCGCTCGGCACTTTCGATGCTGGAAGCGCCCAAGTAAATGTGGGTGTTGCAATTGTCGTACAGCAACGTCGGCTTGTCTTTGAAGGTAGCTTGCACCTGCGAATCACTTTGGTACGCCACCAAAAGCCTGACGCCTGCGGAACGGCCGCGGACGAGCGCCTCTTCCAGAGCCGAGAGACTGCCCAGGGCCGACGCTTCATCTGCAAGCACCAAAACCTCGCCCTTGCGTTCATCGCCGGCGGAGCCAATCATCCTGACCAACGTCGAAATCCAACATCGCAATAACCCTTTTTGCGCCTCCAGCTGGTCAGGCGGGATTTGCAGGAACAACGACGTGCCGGGCTTGAGCAGGATGGCGGGATCGAACGTGCTGCGCGCCACCGACTCGGCCACCAATTCGCTATCCAAAAACGCCAGGTGCCTGGCCACCGTGCTGGCCACGCCAGCACCCTCTTTAGTGAGCGCTCCGGCCTGCGCCGGTTCAAAAAGCGCCATGACCTGGTTACCCAGCCGCGCGGGAATGCCCCCCATTTCGCGGAGCTTTTTGGCGGCGGCCATCAGCATCTTGGGGTCGCTGGCAATCTCTTGCACCGAGTTCAAGCTGCGATCCTCGACCTCGAACCGCAACAGCACCAGCACGAGGATCGCAGCAATGACCTGCGCCGCTTTATCGTTCCAATGCGGATCATGTTCTGTGCCAAGGCGCACGACCAGTGCCTCGGACATTGCACGCGCTTCATCGACCAGCTTCGGACTGTCCTTGTGAATGGTGTCCAGCGGATTGAAGCTGTCCTTGCTGTTGCCAAAAGGCGCCAGTCGAATGAGCCGATTTCCTTTCGACGCCCGGCGTTTGCGGCAGGCAGCGAACAGGTCACATTTGGTGTCGAAGCAGACCAGCGAACCGCGAAAATAGGAGAGCAGGTTCGGGATGATGATCGACACCCCTTTTCCGCTTCCCGTCGCGCCCACCAGCAAAACGTGGCAATAGTTCGGCACGCGGATTAGCTTGCCGCGCATGGTGCGGCCAAGGATCAGCCCGCGTTGCCCAAGCATCCCAGCGGCTTGGAGCGTTTTTTCCGATGCCCAGCGGGCGGTGCCGAAGGCGGTAGTTGATGGCCGCCAGCGGCGGCGCATGAGCGCGGCGATTACCAGGATGACGCCGGCAAGAATCACCAGGGCTTCTTGATCTTTTGGGTGCATGGCAAATTCGCCTTTCATGGGGATGGTAGGATGCTGGAAACATCGACATCGGAGATTCAACGCTGACTTCGGACCGGACCTGCGGAGCGTCAAATCCGCGGCTGCCCTTGCAGCGCGAAGCGTTGATTGGCATCAAACAGCCCGGCAAAAATGTCATCCTTGAGGTAGTCGAGCCGCCGGCACACCAGGCTGCCCTGCCCCTGCCGATGAACCAACGCCTCACTACGGGCGAGTTGATTTAGATCTTGCGGATGCAGCCCCAGCAGCTCGCCCCATTCCTTCGCCATGTGGTGATTGGTGACACCGAACACCTGCAGCATGCCTGAGTTGTTGACGATGGTCTGCCAATCGTTGGGGTAGATTTGACGCAATTGGCTCAAATCCTGCCAGAAGGTCCAGGTCTGCAAACCGCTGCCGCGAAGCAGTGTAATCGACTGGCGAAGCACGTCCAACGATCCGAGTTGAGCGCACTCGTCTAGAAGCAGCAGGGTTCTCTGCAGCGGCATCGTGGTGCGGCGTGTGATGGCCGTCATCAGCGTTCCCACCCAAAGCCGAAGCAGTGCCTTGTGACTTTCGAGTTTTTCCGCTGGAAACACCAGGTAGATGGTAAGCGGCTTGCCGTCGAACACGTCCAGCAAACGGAACGAGGAGGCACGCAAGGTTTCGACCACCTGGTCGCTACCCAGGGCGCTGAGGTAGCTGCACGCCGTCGTCCGGATGCAGGGCCGCGTCTGCTCGTGCGGTGCCGCCAGGTAAGCGACAAACTGATCCCTGGCCATGCGGCTCTTGACCGCGTTTTGGTCGAGCAGCACGGCAATTGCATAATCCATGTCGTGGTGGTAAAGCCAGCCACGTAGCTGGCCGAGATGGCGCTGCTCCGCCGGATAACTGGCAATGTGGCCGATCAGCCCTGCCGTCAGGCCTGTGGCCGTCGTATTCCAAAACGGCTCCTTCAAAGATTGCTGTCCCATCCCCAAAAGTGAGGCGAGCATTTCCGAATCGCTGTCGATATCCGCGCGCGGCAGCATCAGCAGGTCGAATGGGTTCAGCCGGTCGCTGCGCTCCGTGACCAAATGGAACGGGTCAAGTACGACCACCTGCTGCCCCATTTCACGCCGCTTGCGGCTCGACACCTGGTAGTTTTCTCCTTTAATATCCACGCAAATGAGCGGGCCTTCATAGCGCAGCAAGGTGGGCAAAAGCGCGCTGCGCCCCTTGCCTGCCCCGGTCGGCGCACAGGTCAGCAGCGGCGCGTCGCCGTCATAGGTCACGGCTTGGGAATTACAATCAGGCGCAACCAGTCCCGTCGTCAAGCCGCCGAATGCCGGCGGCATGGCGTCATTCCAGCCCAACAGAAGCGGCTGCATCATCCGACCGCATTGAGACCGCGGTGAAGATGCACGCCGAAGAAACTCTCTTGTTACCATTGCAATGTCACCTCAACATTAAGATGAACCGGATGGGTTTGCCCGAGCCTGCAATGCACTCTCTGGTTGCCGGCCAGATCGGCAAGCAGGCCGCCGCGCGGTCGGCAGAGGCTTGCTTGCCTGGGCGAATCAGTTTTTGAAATGGCTCGCTGTGAGCCGGGACACATGTGCGGCCTCCGCCTTGGTCAGTTCCTTCAGGCCTTTCTGATACAGGTCGGCGGCGTAACCGCAGGCAATGCGGTCGGCCTCCTCCTTCTCCTCCTTGCTCAACTCGCTGTACCATGCGAGCGTCGCTCCACCGCCAACCATCGCAAGGATTGCCAATAACGGGATCAACGGAAACATGGGCTACCTCCCTTAAAAGCACATGGGAACACCACTGGCGCCGGCCCATCCGGCGCCAGGTCAGACGCCATTCCTACGCCGCCGCAGGCACAGCGCTAGGCGGGTCGCAAGGAAATCCCGCCTCATTCAACATCTCCACGAACGCAACCTTGTCGTCGTGTGACAGAGCCCTGAGCTCCGCCGCGAATTCCTTCAGCCCATCGCCGGGGCGAAGGCCGAAGAAACTCCGCATCTGCGCGCTGAACGACTTTTTCTCGAAGCTAACTGTCATCGCTGTCTTCCTTTCATTCACGTTGTTGCCGGCAAGCCAGTGCAGGCCACTCGCCCGCAGCCCTTGTTTTGCCGCCAACTGGAAAGACGCCGCAGCCTCAACGCAAAAAAACAAAAAGGGCCGCAAAGCGGCCCTTCGTGTGAGACTTTGAGACTTGTGCGCCGCGACTCAGTCGCACGCGCCGCGAGGCGGCAACATGCCCAGGCTGCGCAGCACCTCGATGGTCCGAAAATAGGTGGCCCTGGAGTATCTCATGGCTTTGAACGCTTCCACGCGCGCCTCTTCCGTGGCGAAAGAGGAATCGTTCTTGATCGCCAGCACTTTGGCGAGCCGCGATGTTTTCCACTGCTTGTGCAGCAAGGCCCTCCAATCCATGTTGGCCTTCTTGATGTCGCGGGCTTTGACATAATCCCTCATCGAAAGGCCGGGTATTGCTGCCATCCATTGGCCGATAAAGTCGTAAATCTCCCGGTCGGGGAACCAATCGGCAACGGCGCGATGCACCTCTGCCGCCGACGGCTGGAACAGCAACGTATGGCCGCGGTCCAGCATCGCCGCCATTTGCGGGCTGACGTTCTTGAGTCGATTGGTAATGACCATCACCGGACTGGTCGTGTTGAACTGCGTGGGGACGCAGCGTTCTTCCAGGATACTGGTGGTCGAATCCCAGCGCACAGTGCGAACTGGATTGGTTTGGCACAGGCTGTTCATGAAGCCTTGCTTGAGCGGATGTTTGACAAAGCTGTACTCGTCGTCGATGGCCACCGGTCTGTCGCGAAACTCATATAGGCGGCAATAAAATGCCAGCGGTGTAGCGTGCCCCTCAATCCAGGCGTGACGCTGGTCGCCCAAGGCTTGGCGTACCAGCTGCGATTTGGAGATACCGGGGCGGCCCACCAAAAACACCAGGGTAAACGCACCCTCGGCAAAACGCTGTAGCCAGGGCGCCAGTTCGTCATAGGTCTTCAGCGTAATCGCCCGCGGCAGATGGTCGTAGTTTGAGTTCATGTGTTCGGCCCTTTCTAAAAAAGGGCGCCAGACTGGCTGCCCCGAAAACAGAATCCGACTAACGGCGCATGGCGCGCCACGTGGATTCGATGCGCGTCATCGCCAGACGGTGGTGGCGGCGCGATCGCAAAAAGTCCAAGTAAAGGTTGGAGCGAATTCTGGCAATCCAGGCCCCGACGTTGCCCGTCGGCATCCTGACTTTGATTGCGGTGAGGATTTTCGTAACCAAAAGATGACTCAAATCCTCGGCATCTTCGTGTGATTCCTTGCACTTGTGCTGGAAATGGCGGTAGGCTCTTGAAGCAATGGAGGGCAACAACAGGCAAAAGAAATGGGCAGCAGCCGCGGCGGGTTGCAGGCTTTCAGGCACGATAAAAACTCCACATAGAGTTTGGCGTTCTTCAGCGGTGAGACGGAGTTCCGAATTGATCTTTTGCATTGCTTTGATGCAGTCCACCAAAGACGTGATACCGACGTGCGGTGGAATCGCCGTATCGGCAAAATCACAAATGGCGACCGGAAATTGCATTTTGCTCTCATCGCTAATCCAAATCACCAGCAGCCGAAACTCTCCGCTTGAAACGAGGCAACCTGGATAGATGTCGTTATCTGCGGTTTGCAATAAAGGTCTGAACAACCAAGCCATCTCTAACCCCCTTTGCAGTGCTGCTCTTTGTCTGACCGATCCCCTAAACTGAACCAAGAGCGATCAAAAGAGAGTAAGCGTGGGTGAGAGCGACTTCACGACCGTGAACGTGACAACTTTGTGAGGGCATTCCGCTGACTTTCGGTGGGGATCGTCAATGGCGAAGCAACCGACGCGCAGAAAACGCCCGAGTCATGAAACAGACAAGGCGTTCATTGCACAGCTTGTTGAACAGTCCGGACTAAGCCTAGTAAATTTCGCCGCGTCTATCCCTTTCGCGGACAGCACGTTGCGCGCAATGCTCGCGGGAGGTCCTGTCGACGCCAAGACCTTGGGCAAAGTTGCTCAGAAATTTGGTCTCCATTGGCACGCGCTTCTGTCTGAGGCAGAGCGGGCCAGATTAGGCGTTGGGCAGTCGCGTGTCGCCGCATCGCCCGCGGTGCCAGATGGGCCAACGCGTAGTGTAGTCTCTGAGCCTGCTACGCAGCTCTCGCCACGATTGCTTCGACTCCCCGCGGTACTTGCGGACTTTACGGGGCGCGACCAGCAAATCCTCGATATTGCGGCACGCTTGTGTTCGGAGGCTAATCAAGCGGGGCTGCCGGCCCTTCGCGGCATGGGCGGCGTTGGCAAAACCAGTCTCGCGATCCGTGTCGCGCATCAAGTCAAAAACAGCTTTCCAGATGGCCAATTGTTCCTGGAGCTTCGTGGAACTGCTGACGGAGTGAAGGAACGACCGTTGACTGCGGTCGAAACAATGTGCCGGGTGGTCCGCGCTTTTCAATCGGATGCCTTCATCTTGCCTGGAGATCCAAATGAATTGGCAGGGATCTATCGAACGGTCTTGGCCGATAAGCGCGTTTTAATCCTGCTTGACAATGTTGGTTCAGAAACGCAGATCCGCACGCTGCTGACAGCTCCCCCGCCGGCACGTTTTCTAATAACCAGCCGCCACATCCAGTTCGTCGATGGAGTCGTGCCGATCACATTGGACCCCTTGCCCATTGACGAAGCCTGCGCCTTGTTTCGGCGAACAACAACGGCGAAAATCACTAAAAGCAAGTTGACCACGATTGTTGGCTTGTGCGGCCGGTTGCCACTTGCTTTGCGTGTCGCGGGCGATTTCCTCCGTCTCAAGGAGGATTGGACTGTGCCGCGCTTTATCGCCGCATTGGA
>DASRAT010000726.1:0-2366 GCA_035638015.1 Gemmataceae bacterium
CGGCAGGGTGGCATACCCAGCGGCGCAAACTTGGGTGGCACGCCCTGGCAGAGCGCGCATCCTTCGCTAACTCGCAAAGCTCAAGGGCGTGCCGAAGCGCCCGTGGCTGTGTCCCATTCTCCTGACGATCGTCCTATTGAATAATCTCACCTGCACCCTTCCGTTTCACCACCGTCGTCAAATCCCCATCGCGAGCCAACTCCGTCAACACCATGTTGTCCATTGCGATTTTCACAGGCCGAATCCCCGCGAACCAGTGAGCGCTGGACCATTCCCAATCCTCAATCTTGGCGACCAAACCACGTTGCACAGGGTTGAGATGGATGTAATCAATTTCCGCGCGGAGCGCGGCCGCCGTGGTGATGTTGCGGTCATAGCCGCCGCCTGGCTGCCAGACGCGATGGCGAAGACGCTTGCCTTCGCGAACTGCCAACCGCGGCAGCCATTCCGGCGTATTTTGTTTCAGGTGAGCAATGACCTTGCGGGCCACCGGCTCTTTGAGCGCTTTGCAGGAATTTCGCCATACGCTCGGGATGGCCACCCGGATAGACAAGTAGGTGCAAATGCTCGGGCATCACCACGTAAGCCCAGATTTGGAAATCAAACTTCACACGTGCCGCTTGCAAGGCCTCGCGAAACCACTCGCGCACCGGCTTGCGGGCCAGAAATGGCAATCGGCGATAACAAGAAAACGTAAGGGCACGCGGTTGGCCGGGTTCATGGAAACGCCGGCGGCGTTTTTCAAGATAAGCTTGGCCAGTGCTGGGATTAATTATCCTCATGCATTGAGAGTTTAACGGATAGCAGGCACGGCAACAATGGCCTGCACGGGGTCAAGGGGATGGGATGCTGTCGAGGGCGCTTCGGCACGCCCTTGAGCTTTGCGAGTTAGCGCAGGGTGCGCGTTCTGTCAGGGCGTGACACCCAGGATTGCGCCGCCGGTTGTGCCATCCGCTCGCCAACAAAAAAGGGTTTACGAAACGATGCTATTCCAGAAGTGGGACCGATATTCGTTGCATCGGAAGTGCGTTTTCGACACGGTGTGCAACGAATAAACTTCAAAAACACAGGGAATTTAATGCGTTTTCAGGCACCCTGCAAGTGTGTGGGGGGTGAAATGAAACGCATTTTGCCGCGCAGCGGACGCAGTTCGTTCTTGACAGTCCCAAGCTCGTCGCGCCAAGCTGACTTGACCAGTACAAGAGCGCAAAAAAAAGCCCCCGGTTAATTCACCGGGGGCTTGCTGTTTGACAGCCAAGGTTAGGCCGCGGCCAGCGCCAGCTTGCCGCGCCGCTTGGGTTCAGCCAACGCCACCGGCTCGGCTTGCGGCTCGGCGGAAATCACCAACGCCGCCACGTTCAGCACGATCATCACCGCCGCGAACGACCACAAGCCCAGGAAGATCGCGATGCCCACGTGCAGGCCAATCGTCTGAATCGCCCAGACCGGCTTGGTCCAGCGGTGCCAGATCATGAACGGGTAGCCGATCTCGACCACCAGCGTGCCCCAGCACAGAATAATGGCCAGGACCTGGAAATTCGGCAGCCAGGACAGATCGAACATGGCCAAATCGGGCCGCATCACCGAACGCCAGATCGCTTCGCCGTTGCGCCATTGCTCGCCTGTCGCCTTTTCGATACCAGAACTGAAGTAAACGATACACATGTGGAACTGTAGAACGCGGAGGGCCAGGCGGGCCAGAGCCGTCGGTTCACCGCTGACGCGGCCGGCTTGCAGGTCCAGCGACCAGGCGTTCGCAATCGGCATCCACACGCAATAGAACAGGGCGAAGTGAGCGAACTCATCGACGCCGTAGATGGCCGTGATTCCCGTTGTCTTGATGGCCATTTGCGTGAGCCAGGCGACGATGGCGGCGGCCTTGGTGCGCCAGCCGAGCATCAAGCAAACCAAACTCGCCACATAGGTGTAGAACACGAGCCGCACACACGATTCGGCGTTCAGGCCCAAAGGAAGGAGCAAATCGCGAATGGTGGCCAGGTTGGGCATGACGGGCGGCGGCGCGAACGGCATCGCGTTCCACTGCACAATGCCGCGATCGCCATAAAGCTCCAGCAAGTTGCCGGCGTAAGCGAAGGCCTGGTACAGCAGGGCGGCCGCCAGGCCGATCCGCAGAGCGGCCAGAGGACGAGGCGAAGCGGGCTTGGACACAAATTCGACGGCCTTGCGACCGAGGCTATTCAGAAGGTTGAGTGTGAAGGTCTTCATGTTTTACCTTAATGGCTAGGAGTGTGAGTTACGGGTACGTTGTGGTTATCGCAAATCGTGTGCCACATTAAATCCGGTGAAAAACGGCCAGTTCCGGGGCATCGGCGGGCGGGAAAACCACTTGCCAGTCAGCTTGCTTG
>DASRAT010000727.1:0-6623 GCA_035638015.1 Gemmataceae bacterium
TAACAGCCTACAGCCGCAGCCGGGTCCGGCGCCGAGCACAGCACCCGCCCAGCCCAAAGCAGAGGCTGTTGGACCCATCGTCGCGGAACCCACCCAGGAAGACACTCTGCGAGCAGCGGGACTGGCAACTGACGACAAGGCGCTGCTGGAGTTGTTCCGCAATCGGGCCAACACCAAACCCGATGCCGACATGCTGCTGGCGCTGGCCCGCAAACTTGGCGATCCGGCCGAGGAGGTGCGGGCCAAGGCAATCGGGCAACTCGTCTCGTGGGGGCCTGCCGCTATCCCTGCTTTGCGGCACGTGCTCAACGATCTTGACAGCCCACTGGCCTCGGAAAATGCCCAGCGCTGCTTGGACTGGCTCGAAGGCAGCCGTCGCACCGAGCTGCCGATCACGGCCGCAAGGTTGCTTGCCTCCCGAAATGCGGCGGGCACTGCGGAGGCGTTGTTGACTTACCTGCCTTATGCCGATGATCACTCCGTGGTTGAAGGCGTCAAGGCGGCGTTGATAAGTTTGGCGTCCAAAAAAGGCAAAGCCGACCCGGCGTTTCTCAAGGCATTGCAAGATCCGGTGCCGCTGCGGCGGGCCGTGGCAGTCGAGGTATTGTGCGCCGGCGGCCGCGCCGACGTCCTGCCGGAAGTTCGCAAGTTGCTGGGCGACCCCAAACCGCAGGTTCGCTTGCGAGCCGCGCTGGCGCTGACCGAAAGGCAAGACGAACATGCCATCGGCGTTTTGATTGATCTGCTGGCGGATTTGCCCCCGCTGCAGCGCCGTCTGGCGGAGGACGCCTTGCAGCAACTGGCCGGCGACTGGGCGCCGAATCCCAACATCACGGCCGATGACGAGGTCTCACGCAAGATTCGCCGGGATGCCTGGGCAGCCTGGTGGAGCAACACAGACGGGCCGTCGCTGTTGGCGGCGTTTCGCAAGCGGACGTTGACGCCCGAAGATCTCGCCAATGTCATGTCGCTCATCGATAAACTGGGAGACAAATCATTTGCCGTCCGTGAACGCGCCTCCGCGGATCTGGCGGCCATGGGCGCCAAAATCCGTCCTTTGCTCGAGCAAGCCAAGCAAAGTCCCGACCTGGAGCGCTCCCAGCGCGCAGCGGCTTGCCTCAAGCAAATTGCTTTGAGCGACGACAAAAACAAATTGCCCGCCGCCGCCGCGCGCCTGTTGGCGCTGCGCAAGCCCGACGGGGCCGTGGCCGTGCTCCTTGCTTATCTGCCGTTTAATGAAGACGAATACTTAAAAGTAGAAATCGGCAAGGCCATCAAATCCTTGATTATCTCCGCCGGCAAGGCCGATCCCGTGCTGGTCAAGACGCTCAGCGATCCGCTTGCGATCCGCCGCGCCGCCGCCGCCGAGGCCCTGGCAAACACCGGTTTCGTTGAACATTTTCCGGAGGTTCGCAAGCTGCTCAAGGATAAAGACATGGCAGTCCGTCTACGCGTGGCGATTGCGCTGACTTACGCTCAGGACAAGGAAGCGGTGCCGGCGTTGATTGACCTGGCTGCCGAGTTGCCCAAGGGCCAAGGCTGGGAAGCCGAGGAAGTTCTGTTTCGCCTGGCCGGTCCCAAGGCGCCGCAGCCGCCGACGGCGGACGACAAAGCCTCACGCAACAAATACCGGCAAGAATGGCTGGCCTGGTGGAAAGACAACGCTGCCACGCTGGACCTGGCGCAACTGGAAGCCATGCCCGCCTTGCTCGGTTACACCGTCATCACGGAGATCGGCGACAACGGCAACAGCCGCGTGGTCGAGGTCGATCGCGCCGGCAAGATTCGCTGGAAACTGGAGAACATCGCCTTTCCGGTCGATGTCTGGTATCTGCCCGGTAATCGCGTCCTCATTGCCGAGTGCAATGGCAACCGCGTCAGCGAGCGCGACCTGACCGGCAAGATTCTCTGGCAGGTCACCAATCTGCAGAGCAATTCGGTCAATGTGCAGCGCCTGGCCAACGGCAACACCTTCATTGCCGTCTATACCGGCCCGATCATGGAAGTGGACCGGGCCGGCAAGACGGTGCTGAGCTTCAATGTCCCCGGTGGCGTCCAGGCCGCTTGCAAAACGGCCAACGGCAACATCATTTGCCTGACGCAAAACGGTCAGTGCATCCGCATGGACGCGACCGGCAAGGAACTGAAACGCTTTGCCCTGCAGCGCACCAACAACTGGACCAGCGGCGTCGAAGTCACGCCCAAGGGCAACATCCTGGTGGCCCAGAGCGACAACATGATCACCGAGTATGACCCCGAAGGCAAAGTGGTCTGGCAAGCCAAGGCGCCCAGCAACACCAGCGCAACGCGGCTCATAAACGGGCACACCTTGGTGGCGAGTTACAACAATCAGACCGTGACGGAGCTGGATGGCAATGGGCGGGTGGTGTGGGAGTATCGGGCGCCGGCGGGGTATCATCCGTTTCGGGCAAGGCAGAGGTGACATTGACGAGCGGCGGGGCTTGCCCCCGCCGGGGTTTGCGGTCGGAGAACGGTCATGCCCCAAATCAGAATCCCTCGCGAAAGTTGGGGCGATGTTTGGTTCACATTGCTAGAATCCGGCCCCGTCACGCGTATCAGCAACGACTTGATCTATGTTGTGTCGGATCGCCAGGTGCGGCTTCTTCGACGCAAGAAACTTCCTTTCGAATTGCTGCCGCCTCGCAGGTTAGCTAGTGCAACCAGTTCTTGTTCACCTCATAAAACGCCCGTCCCGGATTGATAAACAACCACATGCACGCCGCGCCCAGGAATGCGGCGGCCAATAGCCACATCAGCGCGTCCCAACCCAGCGATGCGAAAATGCTCGCTCCTATAACTGGTTGCAGCCAGTTGCCACTGTTACCGATCATGTTGATGAAGCCCGCGGCAGTGCCGGCGTGGCGGCCGCCGAGATCGACAATGGTGGCCCAGTTGGCGCCCTGGCCGAAATCGTTGCCGGCGCTGGCCAGGCACATGAGCATGGTCGCTTCCTCGGGTGTTCGCGCCCACGGAACGCAGAACATGGCCACGGCGGCGACCGTGTAGCCGCACATGGGGAAGAGCGCTCTGCCTAGCCACTTCCAGCGAAGGCGCTTGACCAGGGCGTCGCTGAGCACGCCGCCGACCAGACACGAGATGCCGCCGGAGAACAGGGGTAAGCCGCTCATCAGCTCCGAATTCTTGTAGGCCACCTGATGCACCTGTTCCATGTATTTGGGCAGCCAGCTCACGAAAAACGACCAGCCGAAACTGCTGCAAACATAGAGCAAGCCTATCGCCCACAGGCTGCGGGATTTGAAGAGCGCTAACCACATTTCGCGCGGCATGTGGTGACTGGCTGGCTTGGCCGCGCCGTCGCCCTGGATCAAACGCAGTTCCGCCGCATTGACGGACGGCACGGCAGCCGGATCGTCGCGGAACCAGTAATAAAACGCGAAACACCAGATTACCCCGATGAACCCCGCGGTCCAGAAGGCGGGCCGCCAGGCTGATATGTCTTCGGGCAAACCGACGCTGCCGAAAAACGTCCGCACTTGTTCGGCATCGAAGAATCGCAGCGTCTGGCCGAACAAGATGGGCGAGAACGCTCCGCCAAAGCGGGCCACGAGCCAGAGCAGCCCGCCGGCCCGGGCGCGGGATTTAGCCGGCAACCAGTTGGCTTGCACGCGGGCCATGTTGGGATACGCCCCCGCCTCACCCGCTCCGAACAGGAAGCGAAACGCGATCAGCGAAAGCAAACCCGTCGCCGACCCGGACAGAAACGTGAACAACGACCAGGCCAGGACGATGCGCGTCAGAGTCCGGAGAGCCCCGTAACGGTCGCCCATCCAGCCGCCGGGCAGCTCGAACAGGGCGTAGGCCAGCCAGAAGGCGCTGAAGACCAGGCCCATTTGGGTGTCGGTCAGGTTCAAGTCGCGCTTGATGTCTTCCTGGGCACGGACGATGCAGACGCGGTCGAAATAGGTGAGGAAGGAGAGGACGCAGAGGAAGGTCATGACGAGGTAGCGTTGCCGGGTGGGCGAGTCAGGGGGCGGATGGTTCACGCCGGCGGTCTCCGTCATGATGGCGAGCGTCGAGGCGGCCTCTGAACGAGCGGCGGAGTTTATCCCCGCCGTGAACCGCCGGGACAAGCCCGGCGGCTCGTTATTGTTGAATCTGGGCCATGCGTTTGCGGACGCGCTCCAGGGTTGCGGCGGCTTCTTGCGTTAGCCAGGCGTCGGGTTCGCCGGCGGCGAGGGATTCCAGGAGCACGGTCGCGTCTTTGGTGCCGAGCATTTCTAAAACTGCGAGAGCGCGCAGGGATTGTAGCAATTCTCCGCGCAGCGGCTGACCTTCCAACTTAGACAATATGTGTTTGACCCGTTGGCGAACTTCCAGAGTGGGATCCGCCGCCAGGGATTTTTCCAGCGAGCTTACCGCCTGGAAGCCAAGGTTTTTGAGCTTGGCCGTTGCTTGTTCGCGTTCCGCGAACTTGCTGGAGTCGAGCGCAGCGACCAATGCGGCAATTTCCTTGGTGTGCGCTGGCTGAATCGGCTGCATTTGCTTGCGGAAATACGCCACCGTTTCGGCGGGGGAGCCCATAAACTTGCCAATGCCGGGATAGGCGATGGACGGGTCGTCGTGGGCCAAGGCGTTCCAGGAGCTGTTGACCGATTCGCCAAGGGCAAGGGCGGCTCTAGCATTGGGGTCAGTCCAAGGGGAGGCGTCCCAGACGAGCATAGTCGTATCGTCGCTTCCCGTTACGAGCTGCTTGCCGTCGGGGGAAAAACCCAACCATCCGATGCGCCCGCAGTGGCCGTCCAGTCGGGCAATGGGCTTATTGGAATGGAGATTCCATAACAGCACTTGGTTGGCGTTCGTCCCAGTCGCAATGATAGCGCTGTTGGGAGAAAAAGCCATGCAACAGATCCTTGCTTTTTCGCCGGCAAGTTCGACAACCCGCTTGCCGGTTGCCACTTCCCAAACGGGAACGGTATCCGCCTCGCGTTCGTCGAGGTCTAGCGCCATCAACCTGCCATCGGGAGAGAGCACGCGGGTCGGTCGCCTCGTGTCGTGGAAATAAGGTGTTGGCCGCAAAACGCGTTGGCCCGTGCGAATATCCCAAAAACATAATTGGTAGACCTGTTCTTTATTGTTTCCAGGCTTTCGAGCAATGGTCACTAGGTAACGACAATCCGCTGTCAAGCGACTAAAGTGACGTTCAAGCTCGTCGCCGGTCGCTACCAAAAGGCTTTTTCGTTCAGCCAGATCCCAAACTTGAAATGAAGGTTTTTGAAGTCGTGTCCCAGCAAAAACAACGAGCCGGCCGTCGGGGCTGATTTGCAGTCGTTCGACGCTTTGGTCAACAACCATTGCATATTCGCGCACGCTCCATTTGTCCGCCAGTAAATCGCGAACTGTAAGCTTACCTGACGAGTAAACCACTTCGGTTTGGCTGGTGTTTGCATATGGTAAGGAAAATGCGATAAGTGTTTGTTTGACCAATTTGCCGGATAAGTCCCAAAAGCTAACGTGCGGGTCTTTATAGCCAAAGTCGCCCGGAAAAACGGTCGCAATTGTTAGCATTTTTCCATCATTGGTGAATTGCCCTTTGATTGTCAGTAAGTCACGGCCGGCAAATTCATGGATCGGTTTGCCCGTTTTGAAATCCCAAATCTTCAAGGTGCCATCGAGGTGTGCCGTGGCAACGCGGTTTCCGTTGGCATCCGTTGCGATACTTGTTACATCGCTGAGACAAGGAATCTGGCGTCCCAGCGCGAAATGGTCTGCCTTCACATCCCAGGCGAAAACGGTGAGACCGATGCCAGCCACAATGGTTTTGCCGTCAGCCATGATGCCGCAGCAAGAAAATCCCGGACTAAGATGCCCCCCGCAGACGAAGGCGTTAATGAGTTCTCCAGTTGCCGCGCTATAACACATTATGAAATCGCCCTGCTGCCTCATGGCTATCACGATTTTTCCATCGGGAGAAAAGCTTACATTCTCGCAATCCCATTCAGGTGCAAGCATCAGCGCGCCGGTCGAGACGTCCCACAGGTTGAGGTAACGCGTTCCCACGGCTAGTGTTTTGCCATCTGGGGAAAAGGCCATTGACACCAAGCCGTAATTACTCTTTTCGCCATTCGACCACACTCGAAGCATGTCGCCGGAGGCAACGTCCCACAAATGGACGACTCCGTAAACGTCCGACGAAGCCAATTGTTTTTTGTCGGGTGAAAGTGCAAGCGCGCGAGCGTTAGCAAACGGCCCGGTGATGACACGCACCTCACGAGCCGATCCGGTATCGTAAAGGTGGCATTTCTTATCAGATTCGACAAATGCCGCGAGGCTGCCATCCGCTGCGACAGTAGATGGGGCATGGTTGTTGGCCAACAGACCAAACGCAACCAGCTCTTTGCCCGACTGGACATCCCACGTTTTCCCGCCGGCGGTCTCGGTGAGTGAGACCAAGCGCTTGCCATCGGACGTAAACGTCAGTTTCGTCACCAAGCTGCTCGTCCGCAGACGCGTCGTTCCAATTCGCAGCAGTGCATGCTCTGGCAAAGGATCGCCGAATTGGTCAAAGCGTGGCGCAGCATTTCTCGTCCTCGCCTGCGCATCAGCCGTCAGCGGCGTCGCCAAAAAGAACAATGGCAACACCA
>DASRAT010000728.1:0-2725 GCA_035638015.1 Gemmataceae bacterium
CAATCCGGCGCGACCAGGAACTGCCGTACCCGTGCCTATGGGCGCGCCGGACTGATGAGAACTTTAGCAGTGAACTAACCCGCTACGCGGGAATTCCAAACCCGACCAACTGAAAAAAGTGCCAGATCCTGACGAACACTAAATTACGGCCGTTGCAGCGGCCGTAATTCACACTCAGGAGCTACGAAAGATGACCCCCCTTCGTCAACGCATGATCGACGACATGCAACTGCGCAATCTGGCGCCGGGCACTCAAGTCAACTATATCCACCATGTGGCAGGCTTCGCCAAGTACTATTGGCGCAGTCCGGAAGAACTCGATATAGAGGATGTCCGCAATTACCTGTTGTACTTATTCAACGAACGCAGGCTTTCGGCCGAATCGGTGAATCAATGCACGACAGCGTTGAAATTTCTCTACCTTACGACGCTGGAAATGCCTTGGAGCCACGAGTATTTTCCACGCGCCAAACGGCCGCTCAAGCTTCCGGTGATCCTCAGTCACGAAGAGTTGCTGGCCTTTTTCGATCACATTCCCAGCCTCAAATACCGCGCCGCCATGATGACCTGCTACGGCGCCGGACTCCGCGTCTCGGAAGCGGTCGCCCTCAAAGTCTCCGACATCGATTCCAAACGCATGCTGCTTCGAGTGGAGCAAGGCAAAGGCCGCAAGGACCGTTATGTGATGCTTTCGCCTCGGCTGCTCGACGTGCTCCGCCGCTACTGGCGCGCGTTTCCGTCCCAGAACTATCTGTTTCCCTCCTGGCGGGAAAACCGTAACATGAGCAGCACGACGCTGCAGATTGCCTGCCGCGAAGCGGCGGCCCGTGCCGGTCTGCGAAAGCGCGTGACGGTTCATACACTGCGCCACAGCTTTGCCACGCATTTACTGGAAGGCGGCACCGATATTCGCATCATCCAAGCGTTACTCGGTCATAGTCAGATCGACACCACCACGCGCTATACGCGCGTCTCGGCGCAACTGGTCGCCTCTGTCGCCAGTCCCTTGGACGGGCTCGAGAACAAGCCTCGGCCTGCCAAGCCGGTGGGCAAGCCGAAGCCGACGCGCTGATCCATGCAACGGCCGGCCCTCGAACTGGCCGACCTCTTTCGACAACATGGTCCCGCCTACCGGCAGGCTCACTCACTTCCCGTGCATCAGCATCGGCTGATGCGGGCCATTGAGACCTGCCGGACCGCGGCCCTGGGCGGCCACGTCGACAAGTGCGATCGGTGCCAATACACTCGCATCAGCTACAACTCCTGCCGCAATCGCCATTGCCCGAAATGCCAAGGCAAGCAGCGTTCCGAATGGCTTGACCAGCGCAAAAACGAACTCTTGCCAGTGGAATACTTCCATGTCGTCTTCACGATCCCGGCGCAACTGGCCGCCATCGCCTATCAGAACAAGGCTGTCGTCTATGACATCCTGTTTCGCGCCGCCGCTGAAACGCTGCTCGCCATCGCGCGGGATCCCAAACACCTCGGCGCCGAAATCGGTTTCTTCGCCATCTTGCATACCTGGGGCCAGAATCTCCATCATCATCCGCATGTGCACTGCGTCGTTTCCGGCGGTGGACTCTCCCCCGATTATGCGCGGTTCATTCATTGCCGCACTGGTTTCTTTCTGCCCGTGCGCGTGTTGTCACGGCTGTTCCGCAGGCTCTTTTTAGAAGCCCTCCAGAAAAGTTTTGATCAACAGAAACTGCAATTTTTCAATGAACTGGCTCCCCTCGGCGATGCCCCTTCGTTTGCCGCCTACTTGCAGCCTCTGCGCGATTGCGAGTGGGTCGTCTACGCCAAACCACCCTTCGGCGGACCGGAAGCCGTGCTCGCCTATCTGGCTCGCTATACGCATCGAGTGGCCATTGGGAATCAGCGCCTGCAGGCGATCCAGGATGGTCAGGTCACGTTTCAGTGGAAGGATTACCAGCATCGCAACCGCGTCCAGAACATGACGCTCGCCGCCGGCGAGTTCATCCGCCGATTCCTCTTGCATGCTTTGCCGCCGGGCTTCCAACGCATTCGTCACTACGGATTTCTGGCCAATGCCCATCGCCGCGACAAGCTCGCGCTGTGCCGTAAGCTGCTCACCGCCGATCCCACCGGACTCTTGCCGTCGATCCTTGTCGCCGCCAATTTGCCGGCTCCGGAGCCAACGATCGATTCCCCGCCTGGCTGCCCCGTTTGCCGGTTAGGTGTGTTGCGCCGGGTCGAGATCCTGCCGCCACGAACGGGGTTCGACTCGTCATGACACGCAGTTTCCATTCCCGCTCCTCCCGTCTGCTTGATTGCCGCAGGCCTTCGCCGACGTGTGTCCAAAGGGGCTTTACATCCCGTTTTCACGCCAGCCGTCGTATGCAACCAACCTCTTACCCGCCGCCGATCACTCCTGTCCCAGGCCACCAACACCGGCCAATTCCTTCATTCCCCCTGCCTGTCGGCCAAGCGCCGTCGATCAATTTCCATACCCGAATTCTACGGTAGGTCGCGGTTTAGTTCACCGCGCGGTTTACTCAGCCGGCGGCCCGGAGATCCTCGCGTTCCCCCTACATTCCTCGCCGCCTGGCTGACCAAACCTTTAGCATTCACACAACTCCACAATTTATATTTTGTTTATTTTCAATTATTTGAAAAAACGACCCCCTAAAATGCTTGCCAGGCGGTTGATAGAGTGGGGTTGTCGAGGTTAGCCGCGCTTGGCGGGCCTGGGCAGGAGGCGGCA
>DASRAT010000729.1:0-11788 GCA_035638015.1 Gemmataceae bacterium
CAGCCAGCCTCCACGCCTTTTGAGCTTTGTTGCGCGTCGTTGTTTTTGGTCCCGTGTTAGCCGACGGTAGCATTACGGGATACCCCTGCAAAGGAGACCTTGAACTCTCCTGGCATCTTGCTAGCTTCATCATATCTGAACATATGTCCACATTGCAAGGGGAAAATCAAAAGTTTTGAAAGTGGTGCACCAACGTCCAGCGAAAAAGGGAATTGCGTTGACGGCCAAAAAGGCGCGGTTATTATTCAACCGGTTGTTAGTGGCGTTTAAAGTGAAGAATCAGCATGGAATCTGTTTACCTGGAAACGTCGTTCATCAGCTACCTGGTCGCTCGCCCCAGCCGCGACGTGATTGTCGCGGGGCACCAGCAAACCACGCACGACTGGTGGGCGAATCGACGAAGCCAGTTTGCGTGTGTCGTTTCCCAGGCGGTAATCGATGAGGCGTCAGTCGGTGATGCCTCGGAAATCCAAAAGCGGCTGGCGATCATCGCCGGCCTGGCGACCGTCGACGTCACCGAGGAAACCGAAGCGTTGACACAGGCCATCATGAATGCGGGTATCCTGCCGCCGAAGGCGTTTGCTGATGCCGCACATGTCGGGGTGTGCGCAATTAACAAGGTGGACTATCTGTTGACCTGGAACTGCAAGCACTTGGTGGGCTACAAGATGCCCATCATTTGTACGCCCGAAGAACTCATGGGAGAATAGCGCCATGTGGGAAGACCCAATTGTCGCGGAAGTTCATCGCGCCCGCGAGAAGCTCGCCGCGGACTGCAACTACGACATCAAAGCGTTCTTTGCAGGCCTTCGCGAGCGTCAAGCTGCGAGGCTAGTCCAAGCAAAACGAACCGAACCAACGGCTGAAGCTGGCCGGGGCCGGTCATCTGTTCCTGCAGAGGGCACGACTTCCGAGGCGACCCCAGCAGCTTAGCTGAGCGTTCGGATCGATGGAGGTCAAAACTATGACGCTGTTAATGCCGACCCGAGAAGCACTGGCACGATATGTACATATGTCAAGGGAAAAACCAAAGAAGACCGGCAGGTTGCATTTCTCTAAAACGCTCGCCCACACTTTCTCGTCTTTTCGGGTGAACTAAGAATAAGCGACATCGAGCAGTAGGTTGCACCGACATGAGTGGGCGCCAGTTCGTCTGCGAGGCTTTCTCACCTGACGGGGGGTGGCACATTCAGGTATTCGGGCCGAGCGACTGCCACCACGCGCTCTACGGCGACGCCCGGCACGCCGAACATGGGGTCTGGGGCTTCCCACTCGGTCGGGAACCGGTTGGCGAGGACCGGATCAGCTTTCGGTGGGAACTGCCGAATGGGGCGTGGGGAGTGTTTATCGACGGTGAGTGCTGGGCGGTTTGTACTCACCGGCCGGCTCAGCGGATTAACCAGCGGCGCATCCTAAGCCGGAGCGGGCCGCACGCCCAGCCGTTCAACGCCGAGGAGATCCGGTTCGCATGCGCTAAGCGGCGCGGCCAGCGACCCGGTACGCGGGGCTTTGTCGTGGAGGAGTGAGCGGCTTTGTGGCACCCCTTGAAAGGGCGTGGGACGACTAAGTCTCTGCAATCTCTTCACGCCCTTACATTACAGGCCGTGCCATCCCGCCGTTCCTCTTCAGGAGGAGCATGCTTTCAGCCACAGAAATGATTGGCCTCTGGTCTTATTCTTTACCACACTCGCAATTCTTATTAGCCATGGAGTTGCGACAGTTACGGGTGCTCCGTTCCTTTTGGTATTGTTGATTTCAATTGGAGTGGTATTTGGAATTCAGATTTGCCTGGTGCAGATCGCTGACCGCTATAAGTCCAAAATGGCGGACCGGCTGATTGATTGGTACATCTTTGTTTGCAGTTGGGCGTTGATTATCTTGTTAGTTGTTAGCGCGCTCTTGATTGTGTGGCGCTTATTCAGGGCCGAACCAGACCCTGCAGCAGCCGGCGGGCCAATAAGGCTTTCCTAAATATGTCAATCAGCAGCCCCACCGCTGCTGAGTTTTGGTCGTTCCGTTTCAAAACGCGTCCTATTGCGTGATGTTTGCAAATGATGGTCACTGTATCTGAACTTGGCCTTTCACCCCGGGTTATCCTCGCCGATCGATTCGGCGATGGAACGATCTGGTGGTTGATGGAGGATGAGCAACAGAATCGAGCCCTCGTCTGCCTTGATGGTCGGAGAGGAAGTCCGACGCAGTTTCGGTTACTCGACGGAACGCGCCGTTCAACGGAGCCAGGCGGAAAGGTGCTTGAGTTGGGCTCATCGGAGGAAGGAATTGCCGTCTCATTGCTTTCGCAATGGCTGGACGAGCAGCACCCCAGGGATGTGGCTTCGGAGTATACGTTCGAAGTTATCCGTGCTGCTCTGCTGCGATTGGGCGACTCCGCCGAATCAGTTGCTGCAGCAGCCGGCGGCCGCGATGTTGGTTCTTGAAAGTTCACAGTCGCTCAGCAGCCACGCCGCTGCTAAGCATGAGCGTTCGGCGGCTTGTTTGTTGTCGCCAAAAGGTTGCATCAATGCCCCTCATCAGCAAGTTCGGCTGCGACCATTGCGATTTCGCCTTTCCTGTTGGATCGGGCGGGTATGGCTACGCCGTCGATAAGAACGGGAGAAGAAAAGGTGTCAGGAACCGTTTTCAATGCAGAAACGGTTGACACCTTTTCTTCACTCCTTGTGTGCAGATCCACGCCGCTCTAGTATGGATGTTGCTGGCGTCCCGTATGATACGCCAGAGTGACGACGAGGGAGACAGATTATGGTATCACCCGATGGAAAGTCGATCATCGATCGCGCCAAACGCATCTACGCCGACCGACTGCAATTGGACCTAGAACGCGATCATTTCAATCGATTTGTGTCGATCGAGCCGGAGTCGGGAGAGTTTTTCCTCGGCGACACACTCGACGAAGCGGTCCAGTCGGCCGTGAAGAAGTATCCGACGCGACGGTCGTTTACTATTCGAATTGGACATCGCGCCGCGCTTCATATCGGAGGCATGACGCAGTGGATGGAGCTGACCGGGGCTGCCATGCTGGTTTCGCAGGGCGTGAAGGTCTTTAAGGCGGCCTCGGCAGCGTAGCCGAGCGTTCGGCTTTGCGAGGTTGTATTGGTTTCTCCGGAATCGTACGATGAAACCATGAAACCTCGTGTCTACGTTGAGACGCCGATTCCCAGCTATTTGACTGCCTGGCCGAGTCGCGATCTGCTCCGGGCGGCGCAGCAGCAAATGACCCGGGAATGGTGGGACCTGCGGGCTGCTTTCGACCTGTTCATCTCCCCACTGGTCCTTGTCGAGTGCCAGGCGGGCGACCCCACGGCCGCCGCGGTTCGGCTGGCGGCGATTGCCGGACTGCCGTTGCTAGACCAAACCGACGCGGTGAGCGCTTTGGCCGAGGAGTTGACGAGGACCGTGCCGATCCCTCCGCGTGCGGCTGCCGATGCCGTCCATATCGCAACTGCGGCGGTGCACGGGATGCAGTACCTGCTGACATGGAACTGCACCCACCTCGCCAATGTCGTCCTTCGCCCCCGCATCGAGGCGGCATGCCGGGCGGTTGGATGCGAGCCCCCGTTGATCTGTACGCCGCCAGAGTTGCCATTATCCGAGGAAGCACCATGATCGAAGATGAAGTCGTGCGGGAGGTGCGAGCCGCTCGTGAGGCTTTTGCAGCGTCCCACGGATTTGACATCCGGAAAATGGTCGCGGCTCTGCACGACCTGGGCGTCGCCAGTGGCCGAGAGTTGGTCCGGTTCGCGCCGCGTCCGGCGCAGGCTGGCCCGAACCAGTCGCTGCAGCCCTCCGCAGCCGCCATTTCTATTTCTCAGGATTCAACGTCGCTGGGGGCGGCCGCGGCGCCTGAGCTTTAGCGTTCGGCCACGAAAGGAACACCCGTTGAAAGACCTGGGAAAGCCGACTCCTTAGGGATCAAAGCGTTTGCAATATACTCTGAAATCGCGGCAACGACCGCATCGGCTTCAAATCCGCATCATGTTCAATCCAGCCCTTGTGCGAAAAGCCATTCTTGATGGCGTCTTCCAAACAATTCAGAGCTTTGTTTTGCTGGTTCAAAAGCGAATAGACGCAAGCAACGTTGTAAAGCGCCAGTCCGTCCTTGGGATCCATTGCCAGCGCTCTGTCTGCCCACTCCAGGGCCTTTTCGGGCATGCCGAGCTTGCACCAGCAATTGGCGCCCAGGTAAAGCGCACGATTGTCATCGGGGTGCAAGGCGATGTGCCTGTCCACGGCCTCCGCAGCCGCTTTGAACTGCATCTGCGAATCGCCTTCCTTGCCCAGCCCCGAGCAAATACTGGCCAGATGCTGCACCGCCTGGTATTCTTCCGGCCGCAGTTGATGAGCCTTGGCGAACAACATGGCCGCGTCTTCGAGCATGCCTTCTGCCAGACAGGCCCGACCAAAGTAGTAATGTGCTTCGTAGAGCATCGGGTCCAGTCGGATGGCCGTCTCATACTCCTGACGAGCCTCCGCGAATTTCTTGCCGGTGGCCAGCGCCAAACCCCTGGCGAGATGGGCCTCGGCGAGGTCGGGGTCTAGCTCCAGGGCCTTGCGGCTGGCTTCGTCCGCCCGGTCCAGATGGCCGCGGGCGGGATCCCAGTAAGTGAACAGCATGCAATGACAATTCGAGATGCCGGCATGGGCACGTGCGTACTTCGGATCGGCGAGGATGGCCTGCGTGAACATCATCTCGGCAATTTCAAAGCCCTGGCGGCGGAATTGGTGCTGGAACTGCCTGCCGCGCAGGTAATACTCGTAGGCCTTGACATTGGTGACCGCCACCTTTTCGATGGCCTTCTTGGCTTTTTCACCAAGTATCACCTGCAAGGCATTGGCGATGCTGCTGGCGATTTCATCCTGAATGGCGAACACGTCGGCCAATTCGCGGTCGTAGGTTTGCGACCACATTTGAAAACCATTGGACACGCTGACGAGCTGGGCGCTGATGCGAAGGCGTTTGCCTGATTTGCGAACGCTGCCTTCCAGGATCGTGCCTACGTTGAGTTGCTCGCCAATCTTGCGGATGTCTTCGTTGCGATTTTTGAAGGCAAACGAACTCGTGCGGGCTGCCACGTGCAAGCCTTCCACTCGGGTCATGGCGTTGATCAACTCTTCCGCCAGGCCGTCGCTGAAGTATTCGTTTTCAGGATCGGAGCTGAGATTGCGGAAAGGCAACACTGCCACCGATGGCGGGTTTTGTTCGGTGGGCGCGGGAAAAATGGCCGTTTCGTTTTGGGCCTCCGCCTTGGAATCGCTGGGCAACCAGTCGCCCGCGACGGTTTTCAAAGCCTCCACAATTTCACGGGCGGATTGGTAGCGGCGTTCGGGTTGTTTCTCCAAACACTTGGCAATGATCGTTTCCAGAGTGCGCGGAATCGGCGTCCCCGCCACGCTCAGATGTGGCATCGGGGCATTCAAGATGGCTGCCATGGTGTCGGCGCTGGTTTCCTTTTGGAACGGGGAAAAACCTTGCAGCATTTCAAACAAGACACTGCCAAGGGCAAACAGATCGCTGCGTGCGTCCGCCGATTGGCCGCGCACTTGCTCCGGCGACATGTATAGCACCGTGCCCAGCAACATTCCCGGCTCGGTGTCCACGGACGGCGCGTTGTTGGTTGTGCCAACCGTCTGACCGGCAACAACGCGATCGGTCCGCACCAAACCGAAATCGAGAATCTTGAGACCGCCGTCTTTGGTCAGGAAAACGTTTTCGGGTTTGATGTCACGGTGAACGAGGCCTTTGCCGTGGGCTGCCGCCAGTCCTTCGGCAATTTCAGTTGCCCAGTTGACCGCTTCGCGCCAATCCATGCGACCCTGCCTGATGCGCTTGCCGAGTGTCTGCCCTTCAAGCAACTCCATCACGGCATAGATGCGGCCCTGATCGGAGTCGATGTCATAGACCGCCACGATATTGGCGTGCGACAGCTTGGCGACAGCCCTGACTTCACGGTGAAAACGGCCCAAAGCCACTTCGTCCTTCGCGAGCTTTTCCGGCAGAACCTTGATCGCCACATTGCGTTCCAAACGCGGATCGAAGGCGCGGTAGACCTCCCCCATCCCGCCAGCGCCAAGCTTGGCGAGAATCTCGTAAGGTCCAAGGTGAGAATGAGGCTCAAGAGCCATGCTGCAAGCCTTTTCGGCTGTTAAAGAACTATCATTGAGTAGTTGATTATAAGGCATGTAAGCCCGCGGTTGCACTTGAATTTACAGTGTAATGATTGCTTATACAGCAAAGACGACCGCCGGATGCGAAAAGTTGGCAGGATTTGCCTTTTTGAAATGACTCAAGAGGTTTGACCTCCCATTTTGACAGCGAAAACCTCAATTTTTGAAAAAACTCGGAAAACCTGTTGCTGGGAGCCAGCCGCCAATCTACAATGATCGAACAATTTGGTCGGTATCTTATCCAGAGTGGCAGAGGCATTAGGGCCGTTGAAGCCACAGCAACCGGTCGATCTCCCAGGTCGATGCTGGTGCTAACTCCTACCCGGTCCGGCCGGGAGAGATAAGAAAGATCGCGTCATTCGCACGCCTCTTCTTCTCTAATCACCGGAAGGGGCGTTTTTGTTGCGCCACTTCTTGGTTTCGACCCTGGACACAGATACCCGCATACTCTCGTTCCCAGGCTCTGCCTGCGAACGCACTGCCCGCGAGGCTGGGCCTCGCGCATTAGGAGGTTATCCGTGTCGAGCGAATTTGTCAAAGGTCTCAAGTGCCGGCTCTGTGGCAAGAATTATCCCAAGGAGCCGCTTAATTTCTGTACCGACGATTTCGGCCCACTGGAGGTCGATTACGATTACGACGCCATCGCGGAAGCAATGCCGCGCAGCAAAGTCGAGATGCGGCCGTTTAACATGTGGCGCTACCGCGAGTTGTTGCCGATTGACGGGGAACCCACGGTCGGTCCGCTGGTGGGCGGCACGCCACTGGTTCGCGCCAAACGACTGGCCGAGGAACTGGGCGTCGAGTCACTGTGGATCAAGAACGATGCGGTCAACTTTCCGACACTGTCGTTCAAAGATCGTGTGGTCTCGGTGGCTTTGTCGAAGGCCCGCGAGTTTGGCTTCACGACGGTCGGCTGCGCCTCAACTGGCAACCTGGCCAACAGCGTTGCCGCCAATGCCGCGGCCGCGGGCTTGACAAGTTACATCTTCGTTCCCGCCGATTTGGAGCCGACCAAAATCATCGGCACGAGCATCTATGGCGCCAACGTCATCGGCGTACACGGCACCTACGACCAGGTCAATCGGCTCTGCACGCAGGTTGCGTTCAAATACGGCTGGGGCTTCGTGAACATCAACCTGCGGCCATTTTACGCCGAAGGTTCCAAGACGATGGGCTTCGAAATCGCCGAGCAGCTGGGCTGGCGGGTGCCGCAACATGTCGTCGCTCCAATGGCGGGCGGCAGTTTGATCGGCAAGCTGCACAAGGCGTTTCAGGAGTTGTCGAGGGTGGGGCTGCTGGACGATCCGGAGTGCAAGATTCATGGTGCCCAAGCGACTGGCTGCAATCCGATCACCTCGGCCGTCAAAAACGGTTTGGAGAATCATAAGCCAGTTCGCAAACCCAACACAATTGCCAAGTCGCTGGCCATCGGCGATCCGGCGGACGGTTATTTTGCCAACAAATTGATTCGCTCGACCGGCGGCTGGGCCGAGGATGTGAGCGATGAGGAAATTGCCGAGGCGATGGTTTTGTTGGGCAAAACCGAAGGCATCTGGGCGGAAACCGCCGGCGGCGTGACCGTGGCGGTGACCCGCAAACTTATTGAACAAGGGCACATTGCGCGCGATGAGGAGATCGTGATGTGCATCACGGGCAACGGGCTGAAGACGCAAGACGCGGTGACGGGGTTGCTGGAGCGGCCTGTCGTGATCAAGCCGGCGCTGGAGGAGTTTGAGGGGGTAATGGAAGGCGCGCGGGAGGCGGTATTGGTATAAATGATTAGGCGGTTAGGCAATTAACTAACCGCTGACGCCAAGCTGCGTAATATGTTGGCCAACTATTGGTGCAGCCACATGGCCATTGAGATTCAATGCGACTGCGGAAAATCGCTGCAAGTCAAGGAGGAACTGGCCGGACGGAAGGTGCGTTGCCCTGCTTGCGCAAAGGTGTTGGCCGTTCCTGATTGCACCGAGATTGGCACGGCTGAGAACGAAGTATTCAACCTGCTTTCAGATTCGACCGACGTGCCAAACGGGGTGCGACCAAGTGCCCAAGAACCGCACCAGCAGGCGCTGTTGCCTGAATCGCTGTCGCCATCAGTGGCAAATGCGGTTAAACCATTAAAACGCGTCAAGCACCGCAAGCCCGTTATCGATGATCGCGATTGGAAATGGCACGCGCCGCTCCTTTACGGTAAGCGGGAGATCATCGTGGGCATATTTCTGATTCTGGCGGCACTTGTTTTTTTTGCCATCCAGTATGGATCGACGTCCTGGCGCTTTAGGGTTTATCCGATTGTGCTGCTGGTGATGGGCCTTGCGGCGTTGTATCGAGGGATTACGGGAAGGGAGTAGCCGAAATTACTCCAGGCAATGAAAGGGAGGTAACTAATGACTCCTGCTATCAAGACTTTGCCGCCTGCTGCACCCGGCGCCAAGGCGGTCCCGAGATTGGAAAATGGAGATCTATTGAGTCGCGAGGAATTTGAGCGTCGCTACAAAGCGGCACCACGTTGGCAAAAGGCTGAACTGATTGATGGAGTCGTCCATATGCCTTCACCTGTTCGCCATCGCCGCCATGGCAAGCCTCAGTCGCGTTTGAGCGGGTGGGTGGTCCACTATGAAACTGCAACACCCGGCATTGAATCAAGTGGCAACGGCACTTTGCGCCTTGATGACAGCAGTGAGCCGCAACCCGATGCGTTTCTCCTTATTTCGCCGGAATTCGGCGGTCAAGCTGTGATCGATGAAGATGACTACGTGGCAGGCGCGCCCGAATGGGTCGGTGAGATTGCGGCTAGCAGTGTCAGTTACGATCTACACGTGAAGTTACGGGCTTATCAACGCAATGGCGTCAAGGAATACGTCGTTTGGCGAGTGGAAGACGGTGCCGTCGATTGGTTTGTCCGCCGGGGAGACAAGTTTCAGCCATTGCCTTCAAGCGAGATTTACAAAAGCGAAGTCTTTCCGGGTCTTTGGCTCGACGCTAGTGCCATGATCGCTGGCGACTTGAAAAAAGTCTTTCAAGTGTTGGACCAAGGTCTGGCCACACCCGAACACTCCGCCTTCGTTCAACAACTTCAACAGCGACGCGACCAACTCGCCAAAAAAAGTGAAAAGGAGCAATAAATGTCCATCAAAATCCACATCCCCACCCCCATGCGGCCGCACACTGAAAACCTGGCCACCGTCGAGGTCGCCGGTAGTTCGGTAAAAACCGCGCTTGATTCGTTGGGCCAAAAGTACCCGGCAATCACTGCCAAGCTATTCGACAACGGCCAGGTGCGGCGGTTCGTCAATGTCTATCTCAATGATGAGGACATCCGCTATCTCGACAACATGGAGACGGCGGTCAAGGACGGCGACGAACTCAGCATCATTCCCGCCGTCGCGGGGGGCTAGTCATGTACGAGTCGGATGACGAAGGTGAGGGGGCCGAGGGAGCGGGAGTGTTTCCGCTAATTCCAGCGGAACTCGGTGTGAATCCGTTGCTGCTGGCGACTCTGCACGCGGTGGTGTTCATCGACGGCTCCACGGAAGAGATCGTTTGTCCAGAATCGGCGGGAGAGGCGATGAATTATCTGGCCACCTACTTGAATCGCTTGAAAGGGCCGGCGCTGGCGTCTATACAGGAAGACATGAAAACGCTGCTCGATTTTGGCAGGCGTGAAGGTTGGAACAAGGATCAGCTGGCGTTTCTCAAATCGTTTCTCACCGATAATGGCATCGGTGCCTAATGCCGCTTGCGGCTTAGCAGGAGCAGCTTTTCAATGGACCCCGCCCTCGAACGCTACAGTCGTCAGATGCGGTTTTATGGCATCGGCGAAGCCGGTCAGCGCAAGCTGCTGGAAAGCCATGTCACGCTCTGTGGCTGCGGTGCTTTGGGAACGGTGCTCGCCAACGTGTTGGTCCGCGCGGGTGTCGGCCATCTCCGGTTAGTTGACCGCGATTTCATCGAGACGCACAACCTTCAACGTCAGGTGTTGTTTGACGAACATGACGTGATGGAAAACCTGCCCAAGGCGGAAGCCGCCGCCCGTAAGCTGGGTGCCATCAATTCCACCGTTCACGTCGAGCCGGTCGTCACCGACATTGACCGCACCAACATCTTGGAGCTTTGCCAAGACGCCGACATTATCCTCGATGGCACTGACAATTTCGAAATTCGTTATCTCATTAATGATGTGGCGGTGAAGCTTGGCAAACCGTGGGTTTACGGCGGTTCCATTGGCAGTCACGGACAAACGATGACGATTCTGCCGGGCGAGACGCCTTGTTTGCGCTGCGTTTTCGAGGCGGCGCCGGCCCCCGGCGAAGCCGCGACATGTGAGACAGCAGGAGTATTGTCACCGATTGTCAATATCATCGCCAGTTATCAGGTGACGGAAGCAATCAAGCTGCTGACCGGGCACAAGGAACGCGTCAACCGCGAGTTGCTTTACTTCGATGTTTGGGAAAACACCCAGCGGCGCATCAAGATCGCTCCGCTTTTGGGTAAGGTTGATTGTCCGTGTTGCCAGCGGCGGCGATTTGAATGGCTGGACGGCGACATGGGTTCGCAAACGACAAGCTTGTGCGGCCGCAATGCCGTTCAGGTGTCGCACCGAACGCCATCACGGCTCAACTTTGAGGATATGTCCAAGCAATTGGAGACGTTGGGCGAGGTCAGCTACAACCGCTTCCTGCTGAAATTCATTGCCGAGGGGCATGAGTTCACCGTCTTCCCCGATGGGCGGGCGATTATCAAGGGGACAAGCGACGTGGACAAGGCGCGGACGCTGTATGCGAAGTATGTGGGGCATTGAGTAATTTACCTTGCTATAATGGAGCGTAGAAAGGAGGTTGACATGACGCAACTGATCTTAACTGATGAGCAAGCCAAACTCGCAGCCGGCGCATTGCGGCCATTCCCCGTTGTTGACGCAAAGGGCAATACAGTGGGCACATTCTCGCCTGTTTGGACTCAAGAAGATATTGCCGAAGCCAAGCAACGCCTGGCGTCGAAGCAGCCGCGCTTTACCACGGCTCAAGTGCTGGATTACCTGCAGTCCCTCAAAAAATCATGAAACAGTTCACCGTCACCTGGGTGGCGTCCGCCCAGAACTCCTTGGCTCAGCTTTATCTTGACGCGTCGAATCCGCAGGCCGTGACCGACGCGGCCAACACGATTGATTCCCTGCTGGCGAAAGATCCACTAAAAGCCGGAACGCACGTTCAAGAAGAGCTTTACAGTTTGGATGTAATTCCGCTACGCGTTTTGTATTCTGTAAGTGAACCCGACCGCCTCGTGGAAGTGGCCAGCGTCCGTCGTCTTGATCCACCGATTCGCAGCAATGGACAAGGTCAGCTTCTATGATCTACCTCGACAACGCCGCCACCAGTTTCCCCAAGCCCGAGGCCGTTTATCAGGCTCTCGACCGCTTCGCGCGCAATTCGCTGGCCAATCCCGGCCGGGCCGGGCACAAGATGGCGATGGAGGCCGAACGGGCGCTCGATGACTGTCGTCACTTGCTCAATCAATTTTTTCATGGCGAAGGCAAAGAGCGTTTTGTCTTCACGCTCAATTGCACCGACGCACTCAACATGGCCTTCAAGGGAATCCTGCA
>DASRAT010000730.1:0-3712 GCA_035638015.1 Gemmataceae bacterium
ATTCGGGGATGTCGCTGCCGATCAGCCATAATTCGCCGGCGTCGATCTTGGCGTAGGCGTCCTCCAAGTTGGCGGCCCGTTCGCGGAGGCTTTTCACCTCGGTGCCGGTCAGGACGATGCCGCATTCGAGCGTGTCGGAGATGGCATATTCATGGAAGGCGCGTCTGTTCTTGCAGATGGGCAGGATGCCCTCTTCTTCGTTCTTCTTGGTGCTCGACATGGGTGCGGTCTCCTTGGGGGGTCATGCTATCAAAAGGTGGACGAGGGGTTAAGGTGAAAGGACGGTTCGCGCGGTCCGCTGCGCGTCGCGGCTAAACGAGCTTGACACATGCTGACATCACGCTATAGTCCCGCGTCTCAATGGAGATTCCAGGGATTGGGGAAACCGCGCGGACCAGCGGGCCGCGGCAAAACGGGCATTGTGCGCCATGGCCGATTCGACCACCACGATTGCAACGCTGCGTGAGGCTGCCCGGCGGTTCAACGACGAGCGGAACTGGGAACAGTTCCACAGTCCGAAGAACCTGGCCATGGGAATGGCGTGTGAGGCGGCGGAAATAATGGAGCATTTTCTGTGGCTCGACGCCGAGCAATCGCGTCAGGCAATGCGGGACCCGGTGAAGTTGGCCGCGGTCGGCGAGGAAGTGGCCGATGTGGCGGTTTACCTGCTGAATATGGCGAATGTTTTGGGGCTGGATCTGAGCGACACGATCGCGGCGAAGATGGTCAAGAATGCAATCAAATATCCGCCGCCTGGCGAGCCGGGAGCGTAAGCGACCGGAGTATATGGGGAGCGTAAGTCGTGAAGCGGGTCTTTATCAGCATGGTGTTGGTAGTGCTGGCCGGCGCACAAGCGCCGTTGCCGCCGCTGCCTGATTTACCCATGCCGCCAAGTCCGCTGCAAGGTCCCGCCCCGGACCTCAAAGGTTTGAATATTCCGGGTCCCCCGGAGATGAAAGCGCCGCCGGCCCCCGAAAACAAGGGCTTTGAAATACCAGGGCCCAAGGATATGTCCAAGCCGGCGCCGCAGGCGCTCGAAAACAAGGGCTTTGAAATGCCGGGGCCCAAAGATATGAACAAACCGGCGCCGCTGGTGCCCGTGAATCCCAATAGCGGATCGGCGAACATGCCCAAAGGGGGAGTGCCCACCTATGGCAATGACACGGTCAAGCCCCCGCCGTTCAAGTTGATTGACAACAACCCGACGCCGACCTATCCGGCGCCGAGCGGGCCGCCGATGAAATCGCCCGGGCCGATATTGCAACCTTCGGAAGGACCGTTCTTGACGCCGCCGCCGTCGGGCGCCGTGGTTGAACCATTGCCGACAGGCAGCGTGACAACGCCATGCTTGTCGTTGGCCCGAACCGGGCCGGCTGGGATCAAAGCGGGGCAAACGTTTAGCTATGAGATTGTGGTGCGCAACGTCGGCAACGTGTTTGCGCCGCAGGCCAGGCTTGAAGAAGATCTGCCGCCTGGCACACGGTTTCTCAGCTCCCAGCCAATGGCCACCACGCTGGGTGATCGCCTGTCCTGGAGTGTGGACAATCTTGCTCCCGGGGCCGAACGGCGGTTCAAAGTCGAAGTCGAGTCTAGCCGCGATGGTGAATGGAAAGCCAGGGCGACGTTGAGCACTTCGGTCACGGTTGGCTCACAAACAACCGTCATGGGTGCGCCGGCACAAGCGATCATCATGACGGGGCCGTCCAGCGTGCCAGTGGGTCACAGCGTCCAATTTCAGATTCGCGTGACCAACACGACATCGGCCACGTTGACTGAGCCTACACTGCGGGTGCAGTTGCCGCCAGGTTTGCACCATCTGCAGGGTGAAGCCATTGAGGCGCCGCTGGGAGAACTGGCGCCGGGGCAATTTAGGGAAATTACACTGGAAGTGATCGCGCTTCAGGTCGGGAAACTGTCTGCTGATGCAACGCTGTTGTCCAAGTCGGCCGTCATGGCGACTACGCGGACTATGGTCATTGCCACGGAGCAGCCCATCTTGATGCTGCGGCAGACGGGGCAGTTGGCGCCTGTTGTAGGCAGTGAGGTTGAATACAAGCTGGAGGTGACCAATCGCAGCGGCGGTGAGGTCAAGGATGTGATCATGATGGACGAGTTGCCCGAAGGCCTGGTATTGGCCGGGAGCAACGCCGGCGCCCAGTACGATCAAGCAACGCGAACGCTACGTTGGAACATCGGCACGCTGCCTCCAGGGCAATCGCGGCAAGCGGTTTTCCGTGCCCAGGTGCGCGGCACCGGACCGCAGATTAACAAGCTCAGCGCTCGCGCCACGGGCGTAGCCGAGGTCCAATTGCAAACGATTTTGCGCATGGGCGGCGGGGCCAAGTAACAGGTCCATGTCGTAAGTGTTGTCTTTGTTTGAAGTTGTGATGAAGAAAAATATTGGAACAAATCCACAAGCGTTAATAGTAAACTTTTTGTAAAGATTGTTTTGCCAAATGGTGTCGAGGTCGCTATGCTCTCTCAAATCCACATCTTAACAACTCGACTACGCAGCCACGACGGCTGCCCGAAGGGGAATGGAATCCCCCTTTTAAGCTCTCAGCCGTCAGCTTTCAGCAATCAGCCCAATAATGCAACTGTGACCAATTGCCGTGATGCTGGAAAGCTCAGGGCGTCGCACGGCTGAAAGCTGATAGCTGAATGCTGACGGCTCTTAGTTGGCATTGAGCGCCAAGGGGGCCATTGATAATATCCGGCGGATGAATGCGTCGCTGACTGCCGCGGTGAGACGCCACGGTCCAGAAAGCACCCCGCTGGAACCATCTTCTGAGTCTGTCGGTCTCGACTGGAACGTGAACCACAAGGAACACACGAAGCGCAGCGCGCCCACGGAGGGGGTTCTGCGCGCCGTGGCGAGGGGAGGAGTCGGCACATGAACACGGGACGAACGGAGAAGGAGACAGTTCGGGTCCACATCCGCTGGATGATCCGCCGGGACATGCCCGAAGTCCTTCAAACCGAGCAGCAGAGCTTCGAGTTCGCCTGGACCGAGGAAGATTTCCTCCGCTGCCTGCGGCAACGCAACTGCATTGGCATGGTGGCCGAGCAGGGGGAGAAGGTCGTCGGCTTCATGATCTATGAGCTGCACAAGGCCAAGCTGCACATTCTCAACTTTGCCGTCCATCCCGGCTGCCGTCGCCAGGGCGTGGGCGAGCAGATGGTGCAAAAGCTGATCAGCAAGCTGTCGAGCCATCGGCGGACCAAGATCACGCTGGAAGTCCACGAGACCAATCTGGCGGCTCAGCTCTTCTTCAGCAAGCAAAACTTCCGAGCGCTGCGGGTTCTGCGCACCTATTACGAGGACAGCGGCGAAGACGCTTTCCTGATGCAGTATCGGTTTGCCGATGACACGGTCGAGGAGTATGAGGAGTCGGTGAATCGGATTGCGCAGTACGAAGAGAACTAGGAACCAAAATGAAGTCATTCAAGCCGCTTGCGGCTTAGCGCTAGCTGCGAAGCCAAAGCCAGCGCTAAGCCGCAAGCGGCATGTTTGTTTTAGGAGGCCGACATTGGCCACTGACAATCAAGGACCGGTTTTGTATTTCGACAACCTGCGCAAGTGGCACGAAGAGTTGCCACATGCCCAGGTGGTTGTCAGTCCGCAAGCGCCGGTTTTCATGCATGGACCCAGGCCTAAAACGAGTCTGGCCCGGAGGTCCGGGCCAGCCCGTGGAATGCTGGGAATCCTGCT
>DASRAT010000731.1:0-8597 GCA_035638015.1 Gemmataceae bacterium
AAGGACATGTACCTGAAAGACAAAAGCATGACCACGCATCGCGCTTCCGGAGTCCCCGGCACAGTCCGTGGCATGGAACTGGCCCATAAGAAATTTGGCAAGCTGCCCTGGAAAGACGTGGTCATGCCCGCGGTGGAATTGGCGGAAAAAGGATTCAAGCTCGACGGTTACCACGCCCGTTCGCTCAATAGCGTTGTTGGCGGCAAAAATGCCAAAACACATCCTGAGTTGGTCCGGGTTTACAGCAAAAACGGCAATGCCACCTGGGCCGCCGGCGATACGCAAGTGTTGCCCGACCTTGGCAAAACCCTGCGCTTCATCGCCGAGCAAGGGCCGGACGCCTTTTACAAGGGCGTCATCGCCGATTTGATTGCCGAGGAAATGAAAGCCGGCGGCGGACTCATTACCAAGGATGATCTGGCGAAATATCAGGCCAAGGAACGCAAGCCCATCCACGGCACATATCGGGGCTTCGATGTCTTTTCCCCATCGCCTCCCTCCAGCGGCGGCGTTTGCCTGGTTGAAATGCTCAATATGCTGGAAAACTACGATCTCAAGAAGCAAGGCCGCTGGTCCAAGGAAACGTTGCACGTCATGACCGAAGCAATGCGGCGGGGATTCCTGGATCGCGCCCGTCATCTCGGCGATCCCGACTTCGTCAAAATCCCTGAGCATCTGACGACCAAGGATTACGCCGCCAAGCTCATCAAGGATTTGGATCTCACCAAGGCGACATCCAGTGCAGCGCTGGGCAAAGACATTCTGCTCAGTCAGGAAAGCGAGGAAACCACGCATTACTCGGTGATCGACAAAGACGGCATGGCGGTTTCCAACACTTACACTCTTGAAAACGGCTTCGGCTCCAAGGTGGTCGTCAAAGGCGCCGGTTTCATCCTCAACAACGAAATGGGCGATTTCAACACCCAGCCGGGCGTCACCAATAACACGGGTAGAATCGGCACTGACGCCAATCTCATCGCTCCGGGCAAGCGTATGCTCAGCTCGATGACCCCCACGATCATCTCGAAAAACGGCAAAGTGTTGCTGGTCACCGGCAGCCCCGGCGGGCGAACGATCATCAACACCGTGTTGTGCATCGTCGTCAACATTGTCGATTTCGACATGGACGTGCAAGCCGCCGTGGACGCGCCCAGAATGCACCATCAGTGGATGCCGGATCAACTAAGCTGCGAAAACAAGGCGCCGTTGTCGGCTGCCGTATCCCAGTTGCAAGCAATGGGCCACAACGTCAAGACCGGCGGCGGTCAGGGCGACGGCCATTCCATCGGCGTCGATCCGGCGACCGGCATGATCTACGGCGCCGCGGACAAACGCTCGTCCGGCAAGGCGTCTGGATATTAAAAGTCTGTTGCGAGCCCGCAGCGCCAGCAAGGGTGATCCTTGCTGGCGCTGCGGGCTCAGCGCCATTTATTGGAGTTGTTTGCCGCACTTCGAAGACCACCAAGACCGCCAGCTTGTTCACACGCCGCCCGCGTCCATTTTTCAAAAATCCGCGTGTTTTTCTAGCGCATCACGCCGTCCATTCTGTATACAATGGCCCCAATGAAGAAAGCTTGACGGCTGCCCTCAAACCGATTCGCTGACCAGTCCTGTCTGCCGTTTGGGGCTGTCCGAAGCTTTTCCTTTCAAAATATTCTAAGTTGTGGCACGAACCCTTTCTCTCCCATGGTGCGCGGAGGCCGTCCATGAATCTGTTTGCGCCGATTCTGCGTTTATTTCGTTCCCAATCCAAGCGGCCTTCGGGTCGAAAAAAAGACAGCCGCATCCACTTATGTCTGGAATGCCTGGAAAGCCGCACCCTCTTGAACAACCGCTTCGTTATCCCCACCGCTTTGGTCCCGGATAACGTGACCAATTTTGCCACTCTGCAAGCCGCCCTGACCACCGCCGGTCTGGCCGCCGGCAACGTCATCCAGATCGAACCCGGCTCGACGCCAGGCAATATCGTCAACGCCAATATCCCCGCACTCGCGAACTTGACCATTCAAGGCGATCCCGCAGTGGCGGCGGCGGAAGTGCCGGCGTTTGGCGTCAACGATGCCGTTACCATCGCGGCCGCCCAGGCCGGCATCACCTTTCAAAATGTAAAGATGAACCTGCTGGGCGGCGGTTTGACCTTCAACGCCAACGGCACCGTCGCTCGCTCCGTGATCACCGACAATTTCGCCGGCACGGCCTTGAATTTTAACGCCATCACCCAGGGCAACCTCCTCAGCAACGTGATTGTGGCCAATAGCGGCGCCGCCGCCGGCGACGTCGTCCGCGTCAACACTGCCGCCGCAGCCAACAACCTCATCAGCGGCAATACCTTTGTGAGCACTGCCGCCGTCGATCACGTGCTGCTCCATTATTTCGGCGCCAATACCATCACCGACAAGGTCGTCGGCAACACTCTCATCGGCAACAGCGGTTTCTCAGGAAGGCCTCTGATCCTGGTCGATGCCCTGGGCATGAATGGCTTGTCGATTCAGGACAACACCCTGCGCGACGCTGACTCCAATCAGGTTGCCATTGCGGTCGGCGTGGGCAATCAGAACATTACAATTGCCCGCAACACCGTCAACCTCACCGGGGCCACCGGCACCGCTGGCATCAACGTGGTCGGCGGCGGCCCCAACCCCACCAGCGTGCGGCTCAGCGACAACATTATCAACACCAACGGTCATGGCACGGGCATCCAGTTCTTGCGGACGCTGTCCGGCGGCACCTTGAACGCCCGCGTCGAAGGCAACGACCTGCACACCAACCTTATTGGCGTCCTTATTTCGGGCAACATCGCCGGTTCGGTCACCGGCATCGATCTGGGCGGCGGCAGCCAGGGCAGCCTTGGCGGCAACAATTTCCGCGGGTTCACCGGCGTTGCCAGCGCCACCGCCGGGGCCATTGTCACCTCGGCCTTGACGGCCGATGGCCCAATCAGCGCCAATTTAAACCTTTTCGGGACGGCCAACCCCGAAACCGCAATCTTCGATCAGGGGGACACCGCCACGCTTGCCGACGTCAACGCCGTCGGCAATCTGACTGGCAACCCAGCGTTTGTGCAAACGCTTTATTGCGAGTTCCTCAAACGCCCTGGCGATCTCGGCACGCTCGGCGACGCCGGCGGCTGGGTCAGCTTGCTCAACTCAGGCACGCCCGCCAATACTGTGGCCAACGCCATCATCCGCTCTCCGGAGGCGCTGGGCCTCCGCGTGGACAGCCTCTACCGCCAATTCCTGAAGCGGGAATCCGATCCCGCCGGACGCGCCGCTTTCGTCGGATTGCTACAAACTGGCACGACCCAGGAAGGCGCCATCAAGATCATTACCACGTCGGGCGAATACCATCTGCTCAATGGTTCGGACGGCTCCTTCGTGCAATCACTGGCCGTCAATCTCCTGAACCGCGCCGCCGGCACCACCAATCCCACTGAGTTGGCGAATTGGGTCGCGATGGTGCAAGCGGAGGGCCGTGCTACGACAGTTGATAGTTTCCTGTCGTCCGCGGAGTACCGCACGGTCACGCTGCAGCATTACTATGCCGATTTGCTCAACCGCTCCACACCCCCAGCGGCGTCGGAAGTGAATGCCTGGCTCGGTACGGGTCTGGATCTGCTTACAATTGAAGTGTTATTTGCGTCGGGACCCGAGTTTCAGGCCAATGGCTGATAACTGGTATTAGTAGAATGCAGCCGCGGATGCGCACGACCCTTCGGGCCGCGGCTAAATGGCGCGCGCCATCTGCAATTAGGCTGGACCCTGCCGCCCCCCTTCCGCTATCCTTATGGAGCACCAAAAACTGGTGCGACATCCCGCCTCACAATGCATCCGGGAGGAACCCATGGTGCTATTTCTTCGCAGGTCGGCGACCGTTTTTTGCTTTCTGCTAATCGCAACCGTTTCCCACACTGCCCACCCCTTGTCCGAGGGACAAGGCTCGAAAGGCGCAAAGAGCCAAGACAAACCCGTCGTGCGGCTTGATTTCCACGGCGACCCGCTGCCTGACGGCGCTCTCGCCCGCCATGGCACCGTCCGCCTGCGGCACCAGGGAGAGATCACCCAGCTAGGCTTCCTCCCCGATGGTAAAAACCTGTTTTCGGTCGGCAGCGACTTGACATACCACCATTGGGACGTGGCCACGGGGCAGGAGAGATTTCATTTGGACCATAAAGACCTGCCATTTGCCAAGACAAGAAAGACCATGGCATTTAGCCTTAGACTGACGGGTCGTGGTGGCAACACCGTGAAAGTCACGAACATTTATGACGACGGTCCCGCGAGCTTTACCGTTTCCTGCAGCGCCGATGGCAAGCTCCTGGCAGTGGTCGACCACCCGGTCATCGTCCTGGTGAATACGCAAACTGGCAAGGAAATTCGCAAGATTGGCATGCTTGACGGAAACCTCAGCACCTTGGCAATAGCGTTGTCCCCCGATGGCCAACGGCTGGCGACGTGCGAGCATGCTGATGGAAAGGATTTCGCCCTGCGTATTTTGGACACCGGTAGCGGAAAACAACTTTCACTCACCAAAAGTGCCGGGCGGGTGCCAAATGTTATGGGTTTTTCCACCGACGGAAAACAAATCGCGGCAGCCTGGCTTTATCACATGTCAGGCCGCGATCATGATTACAGCATGAGCCTTTGGGACGCGACCACCACCAAGCGCGTGCGACAATATGAAGGGCACAGCTCGCCAATCCATGGCGTGGCATTTTCACCCGATGGGCGTTTGGTGGCCTCAGCAAGCATTGATGGCACGGTGCGGATATGGGGGCCAGCAGCCGACAACGAAATTCAAAAACTTGAAACACCAGGGGATGAAACTCGTTTCAACACGGTGGCGTTCACGCCGGACGGCAAGAGTGTGGTCGCCGGTGACGACAAAGGCAAATTGCATCTGTGGGAACTGGCAACTGGGAAGGAAAGAGTCTTGGAAGGTCGAGGCTGCGCTGTGCGGGCCCTGGCGATCTCGCCCACTGGCGCCACATTCGCCGCCGCCTTTGCCGACGGCACGATTCGGCTATGGGACATCGCAACGGGCCAGCCCAAGGAGGCGGTCAAGCATCAGGAACCGCTCAAAGCGGTTGGCGTTTTGGACGGTGGCAGCACCTTGTGGCTGTGGACCGCCGCCGACCAAATCCGCCATATTGATGCCTTTACAGGCATCGAGGATCTTGCTGTTGAATTGCCAAAACTCGACAGACCATCACAATTCGCGATCTGGCCCCACGGCCCGGTGGCGGCGATCTGGGACACCAAAGACAAATTAGTCACGGTACTGGACACCGTGCAGGGCGCCGAATTGCTCAAGTTGGCGCCCGGCTCCGCGGCGCGCAAGCCAGTTTTTTCCCCCGACAACCAATCGATCCTTACCATCAACGACGACGATGCAGCCTGCGTCTGGCAATTCGCCACCGGCAAGCGCACCATGGAACTCAAAAACACTCGTGGCAGCGGCGCATTTTCGCCTGATGGCAAGCTGCTAGCCATCTTGACCGACGACGACGTGGTGCACATTTACGAAAGAATGACGGGCAAGGAGCGCTGCCAAATGCAGACGCTGCGCATGCGTCCCGGTTCGGAATTGGCGTTCGCGCCGAACAGCCGCTATCTGGCCGTCACCCTTGACGACGCCGTGCAGCTGTGGGACACCGTGACCGGCAAATCGCCGCGCAGTTTTGGATTTCGTGGCAGGGTCACGGCCATTGCCTTTGCGCCCAAGGGCGACGTGCTGGCCACGGGCGGGGTTGACGGCAATGTCCGACTGTGGAAAATCGACACCGGCGAGGAGCTGCGCTGCTTCAGCGACCATCACGGCGCCATCGAACGTTTGACCTACAGCGACGACGGCAAAACGCTCATCTCCACGGCCGCCGACCAGTGCATCCTCGTCTGGGATGCAACCTCGCGCGCCGCACCACCCGCCGATGCGGCCGCCAAGACACTCGACCGCGCCTGGGCCGACCTCACCAGGGAAGATGGCGCGATTGGCTTCAAAGCCATCAACGATTTGGTTGGTATGCCGAAGGAAACTGTGGCGCTGTTGGCAAAGAAGCTTGAGCCTGTGCCGACCGTGGCGGCTACCGACATTGACAAGCTGGTGGCGGACCTGGACAACGACAGCTTCCCGGCCCGCGAAAAAGCGCACAAGGAGTTGGAGAAGCTCAAAGGCCAGGCCCGCATGGCTCTTGAAAAGACTTTGGAAAAACCGCCGTCGGCCGAAGTCAAAGCTCGAGCCACAAAACTCATCGAACGGCTCGATGCGCCGGTGTCAGCGCCAGAGGAGCTACGCATCCTGCGAGCTGTGGAGGTGCTGGAACGCATTGCCACGGCGGAAGCTCGCAATTTGTTGGCCCGACTGGCGAAGGGCGCGCCCGGGGCCAGATTGACCGTCGAGGCAAGGGCCTCGCAAACGCGATTAACGCAGTAGGATTACAAACGTTTTTGTGGGCAGCGGCTAAACGGCGCGTGCCAAACCAAAATGCCTGGACCGCGCCGAGCCTGTTCCGCTATCCTTATACAGCCCATTAACTGGTGCGACATCCCGCCTCACAATGCATCCGGGAGGAACCCATGGTGCCAATTCTGCGTAACGCTGTCGTTGTTTGTTTGCCGGTCATTTTTGCTGTTGCATTTGTGCCACCCTCGGCGGCCCAAGAAAAATCCCCAAAGCTAGACTTCAACGGCGTGCCCTTGCCCGACGGCGCTCTGGCCCGTCACGGTACGGTGCGGATGTGGCATTTCAGCCCCATCACGCAGCTGGCTTTCACGCCCGACGGCAATGGCCTGCTTTCCATCGACAAGGAGCTGGCCTTTTACAAATGGGATTTGACCACTGGTAAAGAGCTGTGGCAATTCGACCGCAAACATCTGCCCATGCCGCTGACCTTCAGGCACCAATCCCTGGAAGCCGCTCGCTTCGTCATTGACGGCCAGCTCATCGTGTTCAAGACTTTCGGGGAAAGCAAAGTGAAGTTCATGGCGTCGCACAGCGGCGACGGCAAGGTCCTGGCCGTGGCCGACCCCAAAGCCAATGCCGTCATCGTGCTGAACAGCACCACAGGCAAACAGATTTGCAAAATCCCCCTCAAATGGGACGCGCAGGTGCTTACCGTGTCGCCGAGCGGAAAATTGTTGGCGATTCTTGAAACGACCCCAAGGCGTGACGAAGCCGCCCTGCGTATTTGGGACCTGGTCAAGGGTAAGGAGGCGCCTGCTCCCAAACTCAGCGGGCCGCGCCATTACATGAATAGTCTGGTATTCTCGGCTGACGAAAAACAACTCGCCGGCATTTCCCAACATTCCGTGGCAGTGTGGGATTTGGTCACCAACAAACGGATGGCCAATTATGACCACAATGACAACATTTATGACGTTGCATTCTCGCAGGACGGCCGCTTGCTCGCATCCGCCAGCTATGACGGCAGTGTTCGCGTTTGGGACAAAACCTCGGAGGAGGAAATCAAAAAGCTGGCGCCGGCCGACACGTACTTCTCTACTGTGGCGTTTACGCCCGACGGCAAGCAGGTCGTCGCCGGCGACGGGAAAGGGAACCTGCATCTTTGGAACTTGACGACGGGCATCGACAAAATCTTGAAGGGCCACACCGCGGGAATCGTCTGCCTGGCGGTCTCGCCCAACGGCGCCAAAATCGCTTCCGCCGACGAGCGCGGCGGCCTGCGATTGTGGGATGTCCTCACCGGCGATGTGAAACAGATCGTCAAGGTGGCGGAGCGGCTCAAGGGCATGGGCGTTAATAACGGCGGCCATTCGCTGGTGCTCTGGACCGCTGCCGGTCCCATCCGGCATGTGGACACATTGACCGGCGTCGACCTTTTGGAGGCCCATGGCCCGCCCAAGGAAAGCGGAAGCGTCAAACTGACGGCGGACGGCCAGATTGCTGCATGGTTTGACCGGAAAAACAAAAGCATCACGCTGTGGGACGCAGCAACTGGGGCGGAATTGCGCCAGTTGCCGATCGGTCTCAACGATGCCAGCATCCTCACGTTTTCCCGCGACGGCCAGTGGGTCGCAACTACGGAAAGTGGGCGAGGTGTCGAAATTATTCAGGGAGGTAATATTCAATTTCAACAAATTGGCGGCGCGGGAGGCTTCCAACAAATTGGGGGCCAATCAGAAAATACCGGCACCGTGCGCGTCTGGAACACGACAACCGGCAAGCAAATCCGGTCCTTTGCCAAGATCTCCCCCGACACCGCCGTCTTCTCACCCGACGGCAAGCTTCTTGCCTTGCTCACCGATATGGACGAACTGTGCCTGTTCGAGATGGCCAGCGGCAAGGAGCGCTGCCGCTTGCGAACGTTGTGCTACAACGCCGACGCGGCCCTGGCATTTTCGCCGAACGGCCGTCATCTGGTCACCACGGCCGACAATGCCCTGTGCCTGTGGGACCTCACCAAAGGCAAACCATTGCGCGGGTTTTACGGCCATGACGGCATGGTCCTGGCCGTCGCCTTCGCGCCCAAGGGCGACATCATCGCCTCCGGCGGCAGGGACGGCACCGTGCGCTTGTGGAAGGTGGACACCGGCGAAGAGCTGCGCTGCTTCAGCGGCCATCAAGGCGGCATTGAACGGTTG
>DASRAT010000732.1:0-2116 GCA_035638015.1 Gemmataceae bacterium
CGGCGGATCAACGCAACGAGACTCGTCCGGATGCCTTCGTCATCATCCACAATGGCGACTTTGATCGGCATGCTCTCGTTAAGGCAGGCACTCACACTCTATCAATGACAGAGGTTGTGCCCGGGATTCAACCGCATGAATATGCGGCAGGGGCGGCTGGGACTCAAGTCTTTGCTGTAGGTGGGACTTCGGCGAGTTGGACAGATAACAGCAATCATTTCACGAAGAAATTCCAGATGGTATCCCGAAGGTAGGTCTCAACGCGCCGGGAACATACTTGTCGCCCCAATCCAAAGCAGCGGCTATTCAAGGCGGCTCGAATCTTCGCCAGGTCCGGGAGCGCGCCGGCTCGCTCTTGGGCTTGCTGGCTCTGTTACACATCTGGCGGGCAATTGCCGAATGGCCGCGGCCGACGAAGGATTCATGGTTCGCATTGGAGATGGCAGTCACAATCGTGCTGCCAGCCCTGCTCTCGTTTTGGGGTGGAAGCTGCTGCCAAATGCGATTGTTAAACGCGGCGACGGGAACTGAAGAAGACCGCGAGCCCCAAGCCCATAAGTGTGGCGATGCCTGGTTCTGGAACGCTGAACTGTGGATTGTCGAAAATGACGTTTTGATTGTTCCCTGTGCTGCTATTGAGGGCGGCGAACGAGCCGACGTTATTGCCGCCGGGTTCAAAGTTGCCATTGAAGAATGCAGCGAAGCCGCCACCCAGGTTTGTCACTGAACCGGAATAGGTCCCCGTGATGGAGTTGAAATCTATGTTCCAGCCCCACTCAGACCCGCGGGCTTCGCCCGAAGGCAGGAGATGAAAGCCCGTACCATCGGTGTAGCTTAGCTGATTGCCATTGACGATGCCGAAGGAGAGTAATTCGCCTGCGCCAAAACCAGCCGCATTATTTCCTGCACGGATATTGACGAGGCCGGCTCCGGGACTCGCTGCAATGTCAAAGCGTGTAATAATATCGAACTCGCCAAGACCAGTAATGGGATTGACTAAAGGGCGCGAAATGTCGTAGCCGCCGCCGCCTGCGAACAAAGCGAAGGAAAAGTTTCCTGTGACCTGCCGATTGTTCACGCCTACCCCTTCCATATAGGTTCCCCCTCCCGCCTGATCTGCGAGCGGGGTCCAGGTATTGTAGCCGAAACCGCCGTTGATCGGTGACCAATTATGGTTCGGCTGCGGCGCATACGCGGCATTGTCTGCATCATCCGAAGCAACCACGATAGGCAACCCGGCGCGAGCGGGGCTGGCGAGGAAAATAGTGAATGAAGCTGCTGTCAGGATCGTAATCAGGGTTTTCGTGCTCATGATTCTTCTTCGTGCAGGACCCACCCTGTTTAAAGCTGTTTCTTTTTAGCAAATGCAGCCATGAAGTCAAGGTTTTTTGTTTAGGGCAACACGTTTACTCGATAGAATCGCTGAATATTAGTTGCCCCGGTATCTAAGAAGGAAGCTGTTGAATTTGCGGCGGTTATGAGGCCGCTGATTGGGATGAAGTTGGTTGGGAGTATGGCGGTTGCGAGCACGCGATAGGTCTTGCCGGAGACGCTGGACCAGGTGACGAGATTGTTGGTGGAAATACTTAGAATGCGGAGGACGGAGTTGGAGTCGAGCGGATTGGTTCCGGCGAGGTCTTCGTTGGCGTTGTTCATGCCGTCGCCGTCGTAGTCGCCGTTGGGGTCGAGCAAAATCGTGCCGGAGCTGTTTGGACTGAAGGAGCCTTCGACGCCGGCGTTGTTGATGGCGCTGACTCGCGCGTACAGAGTCTGGCCGATTGCGCCAGTGACGCTGGTCGTGCTGGGGACAATACCGTCGAATACGTTCGAGCCGCCTGGGGATGTGCCGGCGGTCAGATGGAAACCGGAAATGCCGCCTTCAGGGTCGGCCACGGCAATCCAGCTGAACTTAGCCGATGCACCGATGGCGTACGGCCTGGAAGTGGCCGGTGCGTTCGGAGCAGGTGGAGGAGTTACATCGTAGAGTTTTAGATATTGGGCCTCGTATGGATCGGTCGCCCATGCGCCGTCGGTGGTGGGGACTTTTTTGAGGAGGACAAAAAGGCCGTTGTTGAGGAGGTTGCTGCCAGTGGTGTTGCCGGGGATGAGCCAGGTG
>DASRAT010000733.1:0-2946 GCA_035638015.1 Gemmataceae bacterium
CCTGAAATCCGCAGCCGGGCGATTCGCCTGGTGATGCACGCTCCTCTTCACACCGAGAAAGCGCTGGTGGAGCAAGTTGTCGCCTTTCTCAAAGATCCAGCGGCCGAGGTGCGCCGGTCTGCGGTGTTGACGGTGGGCCTGGCGGAAGAGACAATTGGCATCCAGGACATGCTGACGTTATTGCACGATCCGGACGCCGACGTCCGCCGGTTATGCGAGCAAGCGCTGCGCGGCCGCGGCTTGCAGGACGATCACATCAAACTGGCCACAATGATCTCCGATCCTCTGGCGCGAGAACGGGTTAACGTCGTGCACTTGCTGCCCGACATCGAAGATCTCGATCCCGAGCTATGGCTACTACACCTTAGCCAGGACTCCTCGCCGGCCGTAAGAGCGGCGGCCATCCGGTTTGCCGCCGACAATCCAGGCGCAGCCGATTTTCGCGCTCAAATGCTGCACATGTCGCAAAACGATGGCAGCCCAACCGTGCGCCAGCTTGCCGCGTTTTATTTGAAGGCTTACAAGCGCTGAGGGGCAATAATCCTGCAAAGCGCGAAGCTGACGGGTTAATACCGCAATTCCACGCTCAGCGACAAAAACGGGCTATCCGCCACATCAATGCGATTGTTGCGGTCGCTAGAAGTCTGTCCCTCGAAGAAATAGCGATTGAAGGCATAGCCGCTGGAAAGGTCCACCGCGCACTGGCGGCCGATCTGTAGCTTGACGCCGCCCGTGACGCGCTGGTCGTAATAAAAAAGCCTGTCCTGGCTGTTCGGGCTGCCATAAATGAAATACGACTCGTTGCCGCTGTTGTAGGCCGCGTAGAGCGAGATGCCGCCCCAGACGTGCCATGACGCTTTACCGGTCACATTCGTCAACGGCATGTACGACGCCTCCAACGTCACGTCCTGCACAGGCCGCCACATGACGTGAAACGGCACGCCGATGGTCGCGTTGAACCAATCCGAGGGCTGCCAGTAAAAGGCCACGCCGGGAAATGGAAAATTGAGCTCTCCCGTCGGCGAATACATCAGCGAAAAAAGCCAGGCGTTGTGCTCACCCACGGGAATGCGCAGGAATGCCGACACGCCGGCGGTCAACTCATTCACGCTGGCGAATGGTCGATCGCTGGCCGAGCCAAAGGTCACCGTGCCGCCGGCGCTCCAGCCGTTAAGGAACAAGTAACGGTAATTTGCACCGAATCGCACGTCCCACAGATCTTCCGGAAACGGCTGCGTGATGCCCGGCAGCATCGCGTTGGTGTTGTAAAGCACGCTGCGCACGCTGGTGGTCAACCCGATCATTTGGCGTTCATCGGTCCAAACGGGAATGCCGACGTGGAAATCCTGGCGAACCGCGTTGAGCGTGGCATTTTGGTTGGCAACGTTGGCGTCGGGAAACCAGGTGACGTGATAGCCCACCGTCGGCACCGCAGGCGAATTGAAGCCGAAACCCGTCGGCTGGCCATAGCCGGAGTGATGCGATGGCACCTCGGAGATCAGTTCCCAGAATTGTGCCGCATACGACGGCGGCGGAGGGTCAATATCCTGATCGAGTGGCGGAAACCGATGCGGAAACCAATCGTCATAGTGGTACCTGGGCTCGGAAATTGAGCTTTCTTCAACAGCTGGTTTATCCGACGTTGTCGGATCCGGCGCATTCTGGGCAAGACAAGGAGCCTGGGCCAAAAGCGTCAGCGTTGCGAGAGCAATTGCGATGCGCAGGGAATGGCACAGCATTGGCCAAATCCTCATGCCAGCTTGCCAGACGCACCTGGTTTATCCTGACCACTGTTAGCCGGCGAAAGTGAGCCAGGGCTATACCGCTTCAGCCGTGAAATGTCAATCAGGCCGATTCCCCTTGCCTCGCCCCCGCGCCACTCGCCACAATAGCCCTTCCTGTTACCCAAACCCAGCGAGGCCCAGGATGGCAACCAACAAATTCGTCGTCGGTGTTCCTAAAGAAATCAAGACCGATGAGTATCGCGTGGCAATGATCCCTGTCGGCGTTGAAGAACTGACCCGCGCTGGTCATACGGTGCTTATTGAAACCGGCGCCGGCACCGGCAGCGGCATCAGCGATGAACAATATGCCGCCAACGGCGCCGAGCTTGTCGCCAGCACCGAGGAAGTGTGGAAACGGGCAGACCTGATCGTCAAAGTCAAGGAACCGCTGCCGAAAGAATGGCCGCACATGCGCTCTGGGCAGATCGTGTTCACCTATTTCCATTTCGCGGCGGACGAGGGTTTGACGCAGGCCGTGCTGAAGTCGGGCGTGACGGCAATCGCCTATGAAACGATCAAGGACACCAAAGGGACACTGCCGCTGTTGACGCCGATGAGCGAGGTGGCGGGCCGCATGAGCATTCAAGAAGGGGCCAAGTTTTTGGAGCGGCCCTTTGATGGCCGGGGCATTTTGCTCGGCGGCGTGCCTGGCGTTTTGCCAGCCAATGTTGTCGTGTTGGGGGGCGGCATTGTAGGCGCCAACGCCGCCAAGGTTGCCGCCGGCCTGGGCGCCAATGTGCTTATTCTCGACATCAATTTGGACCGGCTGCGCTATCTCGATGATGTGATGCCACCCAATGTCACCACGGTGTTTAGCGACAGGCACAATGTTCTCGACAGTATCCAGCGTGCCGATCTGGTCATTGGCGCGGTGCTGATTCCCGGCGCCAAGGCGCCGCACCTCGTTCGCCGCGACGACCTCAAACGCATGCCGACCCGCGCCGTCATCATAGACGTGGCCATCGACCAGGGCGGCTGTGTTGAAACTGCACGGCCAACAACGCACAGCAATCCAACTTACATTGTGGATGACATTGTGCATTATTGCGTCACCAACATGCCAGGGGCAGTGGGGCGCACCAGCACGTATGCGTTGACCAATGTGACGCTGCCATATGTGTTACAGCTGGCCCGCAAGGGATTGGAGCGTGCGATTCGCGAA
>DASRAT010000734.1:0-4914 GCA_035638015.1 Gemmataceae bacterium
GCAACCAACGTCAAGGTGCTGGACCGCAGCGAATTGATCCTCGACATTTTTGCGACGCGGGCACGGTCCGTGGAAGCGCGCCTGCAAGTGGAACTGGCCCAGCTGGAATACTCGCTGCCGCGGCTTCGCAAAATGTGGACGCATCTCAAGAGCTACACCGGCGGCATCGGCCTGCGCGGCCCTGGTGAAACCCAGCTGGAAGAGGACCGCCGTCTCGTCGCCTTACGCATCCGCGATTTGAAACATCGCCTCGCCGAGGTGCAAGCCCGCAAAGCCCGCGAGGTCCGCAGCCGCTTTGAAGAGCACACCGTCTCGCTGGTGGGTTACACCAATGCCGGCAAAAGCACGCTCATGAACGCTTTGACCGGCGCCGGCGTCCTGGCCGAGGACAAACTGTTTTCAACGCTCGACACCCGCACTCGCCAATGGCGGCTGTCCGATTGGGGCAAAGTGCTGCTCAGCGACACCGTCGGCTTCATCCGCGAATTGCCGCACCATTTGATCGCGTCGTTCAAGGCGACCCTGGAAGAGACGCGCCAGGCCCGGCTCTTGTTGCACGTAGTCGATGCCAGCAATCCGTTTGCCGAGGAACAGATCAACGCGGTCAACAAGGTGCTGAAAGAAATCGGCTGCGAGGGCAAACCCACGCTGTTGGTATTGAACAAGGTCGATCAGCTCAAGGATCGTTCCTATCTCGATGTGCTCATGAGCCAGCATCGCCGTTCCATCGCGATCAGCGCTGCCAAGGGACAGGGTCTGGACGAATTGCGCGATGGTGTGATCGAGGCCCTGAGCGCCGATTTCGCCGATGTGGAGGTGGAGATGGACGCCAGCCACGGCCGGGTGCAGGCGTATCTGGCGGCCCACGCGGAGATTTACCGGCAGGAGTATCAAGACAACCGCGTGCGGCTGCGCTGCTATTTGCCGAAGCATTTGGTGTATCACATACAGGAGCCGGGGGTGGAGATTAAGGTGATGGAGAATGGGGAAATGAAGCCGGGGGACAAGGCCTAAGCTTCGACAAGCAGGCCTCGATCTCCTTATCTTTTCATTCCTCATCTTTAAGCCGCTGAACGGCTATGGTATAGTGGGCGACAAGCCGCAAGGCTGAATGGTGTTTATTGTTGCGTGCTGAAAAAGCCTTGGCTCATGGAACCTTCCGATGACCACCGTGGACAAGCACAATTCGCCTGTATATCGGCAGTTGGAGGCCTACGGCGAGTCCTGGAAAAAACGCCATGCGGAAGCCATGGCTTGCCGGGATTGGGAAGATGCAATCGCGGTGGGCATCAACATCTTTCATATGCTACGCGAACGCGAGCAGGCCTGGCGCGATCAAGTATTCCGCGGCATCGTTCCTTTTGCCTTGGAAGACAACCAGGACCACCAAGGCCGGTTTCGGAATTGGCTTGCGACAACCAGGGATGTTCTTGCCGACTCTCTCCCACAACTCGAATCGCGTTTTGGAACCGTGGAAGGCGCCGCCAAACTTCGCGAATGCGCAGCCCTGGCAGAAAATGTCATTTCGGCGTGGGCCCCGCCGCGTTTATCCATGTCGGTTGGGCTCCGCGATATGACCCTTTCTCCCGAGGCAGCTAACCGCTTGGATGAAATGCTGGAAGCAACCAAGGAGAATCCTCCTCCCCGAATCGAAAGTCCCCTGCAAGTGAAGGATCGCTCTTTCTTGAAGCGTCCCGCCTCGGGTAAGGCCAATTCCTGACCGTTTCATTTCATGGGGTGCTCGTGTGGACGTCTTGGTTGCCATCCCCTTCACGCCAGAGTTGCTAGGCGACGTCGGCGACTTTGACTGCGGCGACGAGGATTATCAACAAGAACTGGCTATTTGGCTGCAAGTGGAAGCGCCGGCGTTCCTCGAAAAAGGCACCCGGGTTTGGCTCTTCGCTGATGCCGACGGCAATTTGGTTGGCTTTGGATCTTTGGGGAAAACCCGTTGGGCGTATCCGGATCCGATGGGAAAAAAGCGCCATCTGGCACTGATTCCCGCTGTAGCCGTCCGTCGGTCCTATTGGGGATTGCCCCACGGTCCGCCTGAAGATCGTTATGCTTCTCAGATTCTCAAATTCATTCTGGCGCAAGCTCAGGAAATGGCCGATATCGAGCCTGTGATTGGACTTTTCGTGCATCCCAAAAACCAGGCAGCCATTCGCTTTTATCAGCGCTTCGGCTTCGCCGACTATCCCCACCAATATGTAGATCCCACCACGAAGATTGCATACCAAGCTATGGTGCGCCCGTTGTGCCGATCGGCACAGTGATTTCCAGTGTGGAGCAACAACCACGTTTGCTGACAACACAAAAGAGTTTTCGCCGCCTTTTTTGTTGCGTCGCCAGCCCACGCCAACCACAATAACAAGGAAATCTGGTAACCAGCCCTTGAGCCTCTTGTGGAGACAACCATGTTGCCCCGCCCTCTTTGCAATCGCAGAAGCCTGCCTTTGCTTACCTTCTTCTTGGCCGCCGCCAGCTTGGTCGTTTACAGCCAATTCACTCACGGCGTTGCCGCCGACGAGCAGGCCACGCAGGACATCAGCAAGTTCTACGACAAGGCCAACAAGCTCCAGACGATGACCAAGAATCGCGTCTTCAAGCTCGTCAACGCCAAGCAAGCCGCCGACAAAAAGGGCGAAGGCGGCGTCCACACCATGACGCCCAACTGGTTCGCCAACAACACCAAGTTCTGGTTCAAGAACGATCTCAAGGGCAATACCAAGGAGTTCATCCTTGTCGATGCGGAAAAAGGCACACGCGGCCCGGCGTTTGACCACAAGAAGCTCGCCGAATCACTGTCCAAAGCAAACTCTGCCATGTACACGGCAGACGCTTTGCCGTTCAACGCCATCAAGTTTGTGGATGAAAACAAAGCCATCGAATTCACGGCGGCCAGTTCCAATTGGAAGTGCAATCTGACCAGCTATGAGATCGTCAAGACCGGCAAGGCCGAGGCCAAGAAGGATGAGCCGCCGCCGGACAAGAAAAAGATCGACGACGAGCCGTTTGACCTGACGCCGTGGGACATCATCGAGGAGCCCTGGCAATTCGACTGGGACGAGGACGATTGGGATGCCTTCACGCCCGCCCAACAGAAGAAAAAGGGTGGCGGCGGCAAGAAAGACGGCCCGGGCGATGCCAAATCCAAGGACGGCAAATGGGTCGTCGAGACCAAGGACTACAATATCTATCTCAAGGAAGTCAGTTCCGGCAAGGTGACGCAGCTCACCAAGGACGGCGTCGAGAAAAATGCTTATGGCACCATTCGCTGGTCGCCCTCGTCCAAGTCTTTCGTTTATTTCAAAACCGATCCTGGCGAGAACCCCAAGCGCTATCTCATCGACTCCGTTCCCAAGGGCCAATTCCGGCCCACCTTCGAGGAAAAGGGTTATCGAACCCCGGGAGACAAAGTAGACACGCGCGAAATGTTCGTCTTCGATATCGCGTCTCAGAAATCAATGAAGGCGGATCTCGAAAAAATCGACTTCGGTCCGTTCCCCACGCTGCACTGGGACGCCGACAAATCCAAATTTTCGTTCGAGCGCATTTACCGTGGCCATCAGCGCGTGCGCGTTGTCGAGGTTGACACCACCAATGGCAAGGTGCGCGACATCATCGACGAAAAAAGCCCCACGCGCATCGTGCGCACCACGGGAACCAAGCAGGCCTGGCACGTCTTGCAATATTTCGACGACACCAACGAAATCCTGTGGATGTCGGAGCGCGACGGTTGGAATCATCTTTACTTGATCGACGTCAAAAAAGGCGCGGTCAAAAACCAGATCACGCAAGGCCCCTGGGTGGTGCGGAATCTGGAGTTCGTCGATCAGAAAAAACGACAACTCTGGTTCGCCGCCAGCGGCCGCAATCTCGATCAAGATCCGCATTTCTTGCATCACTATCGCATCAACTTCGACGGCACCGGATTGGTGGCCCTGACCGAAGGCAACGGCAACCACACCATTGAATACTCGCCCGACAAGAAATATGTGCTCGACACCTATGGCCGCAACGACATGGCGCCGGTCACCAATCTGCGCCGCGTTTCCGATGGTTCGTTTGTGTGCGAAGTGGAACGGACCGATATCAGCGCGCTGTTGCAAGCCGGCTGGAAGCTGCCGGAGCCGTTCAGCGCTTTGGGCCGCGACGGCAAAACCGATATCTGGGGCGTTGCTTATTTCCCGACGCACTTCGATCCCAAAGTGAAATACCCGGTGATTGAGTACATCTACGCCGGGCCTTGGACTACAACCGCGCCTCACAAGTGGGAAACGTTCTCGGCACGCCAGGCCCTGGCCGAGCTGGGTTTTGTCGTCGTGGTCATCGACGGCATGGGTTTGCCCAATCGTTCGCGAGCGTTTCACGATGTTTCCTACAAAAATAATGGGGATTGCGGCTTGCCGGACCGGATTCTTTGGATGAAGGCCCTGGCCAAGAAATACCCCAACATTGACTTGAATAAAATTGGCATTTACGGCCATTCCGGCGGCGGTTATTCGTCACTGCGGGCCTTGTTGACCCACGGCGATTTCTACAAGGTCGCCGTCTCGTCCTCGGGCAATCACGACCCGCGTGGCTACAATCTGCCCTATACCGAGCAATGGATGAGCTGGCCGGTCGGTGATTACTATGTCGATCAGTCCAACGTCACCCACGCCAAGAACCTCAAGGGCAAACTGTTCTTGATTCATGGCGAAGTAGATGACAACGTGTCTCCGAACATGAACACCATGAAGGTGGTGGACGCCCTCATCAAGGCCAACAAGGATTTTGATCTGCTCATCATGCCGACCAAGAAGCACGCCGTTTCCGGCGCCTATGTGACCCGCCGAACCTATGACTACTTTGTGCGGCATTTGCTTGGCGTCGAGCCGCCGTCTGCAAGCCTATTCCCGCAGGATAAAG
>DASRAT010000735.1:0-3984 GCA_035638015.1 Gemmataceae bacterium
AGACTTTGATTTTGTGGAACACCTCAAACGTCATCCGCCGCTGGGACGTGGTCAGTCTCAAAGAGTTAAGCCCACAGCCCCTTCTCAAAGAACCAAGCCCGCAGCCCTTTTTGAATGTCCCACTTAGCTTCGGAAATTGGAGCCTGTCGCCGGGCGGCGCCCTCGTAGCCGGCATGACTGGCCACTCAATAGTTCATGACCAGATTTCGACGTGGCGATTTTGGGACACAAGCACGGGCAAAGAATGCAGGCCGCCATTAGAGACTGGACCGATATTTGGGCTTAACCTGCAATGTTGTTGGTCGGCGGACAGCAAATTGTTCGCAGTTGCCGGCTGCGATGCCGTGGAGGTGTGGAATACGGTCGCCGGCAAGCGCGTATGGCGGCATGAGCGCCGTGGCGGACAAACGCCCATGGTCAGTGCATTTCATCCAAATTCACGAGACCTGGCATTGGGTTTCGACGGTTCGGTGGCACTTTGGAATCTAAAAACGGGCAAGCAAACATGGGCAGTAGAGATAGCGGCCAACGAAAAAGTGGAGGTCTTGACCTTTAGCAAAGATGGCAGAAGGATAGGCGCGGGGTCCAGCGATGCTATTGTCCTCCTTGAATCAGTCGCCGGCGCGCGCATCGGATTTTCGAAGGTGGATCCCGGAGGGTTTGCAAAGGATCCCAGTGGATTCGAGTCCAGATTGCGAGCCGTGCATTTTGCCGATAACAACCGCGTATTCCTCGTCAAGCATGGGGCAGGCATTTCTGTACGGGAAACGGCCTCTGGGAAGGAAATTCGCTCCCTTGATGGCAATTTTGTCCATGCGGTGTCGCCTGACGGCATTTCCGCGGTTTTGGAGTCAGGGAATAAAAACGGCGTGCGCGATCTGCGCCTGCTGAACATAACAACGGGTAAAGAAGTCTGGCGCATGGTGTCGGCAGGAGTTTGGGGTGTAGTGTTCGCAGCAGATGGCAAGACACTGGCGGTGTTGAGGTGTGAAAAAGGTGCTCTTGATTTGTTAGACGCGGCAACAGGGCGAGAGTTAGGGCATGTGCACACGGAGCTAGGTCTCGACAAGTTTGTCATATTTGCTGTAACCTCTGACCTCAAAATGGCTGCCAGCGCGAATTTCAATGGTAGCATTCAACTTTGGGATTTGACGACTGGCGCCAAGCTGGCGGCGTTGCAATGTCCGCCGGACTGGGAATGGTATATCCCTCAATTCCTGCCGAACGACCGCCGCATTATTGGTGTGGACTGCAAGGTTACCATGAGCTTTGGCGGCCCGCAGATCCCAAAGGCGCCTCCAAGCGGAGAAATGACTTGTGTTTGGGACGCTGTTTCCGGGAAAAAGTTGCAATCACGCAATGACCTCAACAGATATATCTCCCCCGACGGCACATGGATGGCGTTTACAAAGGACCGTTACTCCCAATCCGTAGATTTGAGGAATGCGAAAACAGGTCAACTGCATGCGACATTGCCGTGTTCAGAGCTGTACGGATTTAGCCCCACCGGAAATTGCTTCGTCGCGGGGAAAAACAGCCATTCTATTCAACTTTGGGAGACCGCGACCGGTCAACTCTTGCGGGAATGGAGTGACTCCTCACTTGACTTCAACGGTGCTACATTTTCCGCAGACGGCCGCACGCTCGCCATTACAACTACCGACGGCACCGTTCTTATTTGCGATGTAACAAACCTGGCCTCCAAACCGGGTACGTTGCCCAAATTGCGGTTGAACGTCGCGGAAATCGAACGTATGTGGTCAGACTTGGCAGGTGCGGGAGGCCCACAAAGCCAGCGCGCTTTCTGGAAATTCGCCGCCGGCGGCGATCAAGCTGTCAAAGCCCTCAAGAAACGGTTGCAACCCGTGAAGCGGCCTGACCCGATGGTTGTAGCCGCGTTGTTGGCCGACCTGGACGATCAGCGCCACGCCGTTCGCGAAAAAGCCAGTCACGCGCTTCAGCAAATGGAACTGGCGCGCCCCGCCATGGAGGCTGCTTTTGCCAGCAATCCCAGTCCGGAAGCGCGGCAACGGCTCAAGCATATCCTCGCAAAAATGACAGAGGGGCCATGGGACGCCGAATTGCTGCGAGCCTGGCGCAGTGTGTTGGTGCTGGAGCAGATTGGTACGCCCGAAGCGCGGCAACTCATTGCCTCGCTTGCCAAAGGCGCTCCTGCCGCGCGATTAACCATCGAGGCGCAAGCATCGCTTGAGCGTGTGGCGAAACGTCAAAGATAAAGTTTTCGTTATCGGCCCTTTTGTTTCCTTCACCGCCATTCCCCAATGCCCAAACCCACCCCCGCCCCCTGGTTCGTTTACATCCTCCGCTGCACTGAGGCTCGCTCTACACCGGCATCACCAATGACCTCCAACGTCGCTGTTGCCGGCACAACCAAGGAACCGCTTCACGTTATACGCGGAGCCGCCGGCCCACCAAGCTGGTTTGGCGGTAGGCCCAGGCCAGTAGGAGTTCGGCCCTCAAGCGCGAGGCCGCGATCAAGGCATTGACCAGGCGTGAGAAGCTTACGCTGATCCGATTGCGGAAGAAGGCGGGCTGAAATTGAAATCAGACGAATGCCTCGTGAAATGTTGGCGGTCTTGGCGGTCTTGGCGGTCTTCGAAAAAACACGGCGAAATGCGGCCCTGGCGGGGTAGCCGTCGTTTTGCCGCAATGCAGTAACATGAACCACCGACTTTTCCCTAGCCCGCATCCCTTCGGCCCGCCATAATGGCACCACGCCCGTTTCCACCCGGAGGTCCATGAAATGTCGCGTCTATGCTTGCCTGTTGTGGTTATTATTACCGTGGCTTTGATGGCGCTGGACAATGCCGCAGCCCAACCCGCTCAGCCAGCCAAGGCGCGCGTCGATCAATTCGGCGACCCACTGCCCGACGGCGGTCTGGCCCGCATTGGCTCCACCCGCTATCGCCACGGCGGCATGGACCTGCTCGCCTTCACGCCCGACGGCAAGTCGTTGATCTTCCACGGCGGCGGCGCGATCCGCTTGATGGAGGTTGCCAGCGGCAAGCAAGGTAAATCTGTTGCTATTGGAGACAACGAGTCGCGCAGCTTTCGCCGCTTCGAGTTTGATGGCTCCTCGGTAGCCCTTTCGGACGACACCAAGGTGCTGGCTTTCGTGTCCATGAGCGGCAACACTTCTGTCACGGTGGTCGAAACGGCCACGGGCAAGGAACGCAAGACTTTCCGCAGCAACGAACTTTTTAAAAACAATCCGGGCTTTTTCCAGGCCAGCCTGGCGCTAAGCCCCGACGGCAAGTACCTGCTCGTCTTCCCCGGCCGCAACGGCGGCGATCGCCTGCCGTTGGCGTGGATGGACACCACCAATGGCCAGCGTGTCCACGAAATCGCCATGGAGAAGAACGCCCGCATTGGTTACGCCCAGTTCACCCGCGACGGGAAGCAAGTTGTCGCACTGGAATACAACGAAGGCAAAGGCAATGGCAACAACCCCAAGCTGCGCGTGTTTGACGCCGTCATGGGTGCGGAGCTGCGAACCGTCGAAGTGCAGGGCATCAGCAATTTCTCGTATGAGTTGCGGCCCGACGGTAAGACGCTGGTTGCCAGCAGTCAGCAAGGCGGGCCAGTGCGACTTTATGATTATTCCGGCAAGGAGTTGAAAGAGGTCAAGGCCTACTCGGATCAATCCCAGTTTGGCAGCAACGTCATGACCCGCGACGGCAAGCAGATTTACATCGCCAGCCGGGGCAAGATTGTGCATTGGGACATCGACGCCGGCAAGGAAATCCAAAAGTTCGATGCGCCCGGCATGATCAACGAGGACGCCCCATTCTTCGGCGGCCGTCTCCGGACGCACATTTTGGCCGTGTCCGCTGACGGCAAACAACTGGCGTTTGCCGGGCCGCACGCAGCAGTGGTCTACGACACCAAAACAGGCAAACACGTGGCCGGCGGCGGAGCGGGAGCGGGCATCGGCATTCTCAAGTTCACACCGGACGACAAGGG
>DASRAT010000736.1:0-5852 GCA_035638015.1 Gemmataceae bacterium
GTGGTAAGAAACAACCAGTGTAACGGAGGCTCCATTTCCTTATCACGTCAGAAGTTATGGCCCTTATACTTGCAGTTGCGTTGACGGCGTTGCATGGCACCCGGCGTAGCCGACGTATCGCAAGGTCATACCGTCGCGTACGCTTCCGGCTCGTCAACGCCTGACGCACTTGCCCCTTGGCGTGCCATGGCGCTGTTTAACACGGTGCAACGAATAAATGCGTATTTCCCAGCAAAAAAAAGGGGGCATTTGTTGCCTGTGCATGTGTCCGGGGGGGTGAAATGAAACGAATGTTGACTAGTAGGCGGACATGCGGCAACCTCCCGGACCTTGGCGGTGCTCTGCTTGGGGAGGCTGCCCGAACGCCATAAAGCTCCGGCCCCAATCGCGTTCCCGAACGGCAAGAATTTGTGTGGACGCCACCTCCAGCACACATTACACTGAAACTGATTCAGAACGCTTACTTACTACCATCCCCCTTGGCGAAGGTTTTGACACCAGCCAGAGTCTCGCCCTTCAGCGTTCCATTTGTGTTTGCATCTACCCGAAGGAATACGCCATGAAGGAAGCCCGCCAGACTTCCAGAGAGCGGTTCGGCCATTTTGTGATTCGCAACTGGTCGTGGGCCGTCAGCGCATTGGTGCTGGCATGTTTAGCTCAGCCGGCCGCCGCGAGCGATCCGCAAGTGGTGGCAAGCTACCGCAAAGAAGTTCAGCCTATCCTCGCCAAATACTGTTTTGACTGCCACGCCGACGGCGGCAAAAAGGGCAACGTCTCCTTCGACACTTTCAAGTCCGACGACGAGTTGGTGGGCAAGCGTGAGTTGTGGCATGCCGTGCTGAAAAACACGCGGGCCAACATCATGCCGCCGGCCAAGAAGCCGCGGCCGACTGCCGAGGAACAGCAAGTTCTGGAGCGGTGGATCAAGTATGGCGCATTCGGCCTGGACCCGAAAAACCCCGATCCCGGCCGCGTCACGATTCGCCGGCTCAACCGCGTCGAATATCAAAATACCATCCGCGACTTGCTCGGCGTCATGTACGACACCGGCAAAGAATTTCCGCCAGATGACACCGGCTACGGCTTCGACATCATTGGCGACGTGCTCTCGTTTTCGCCGCTGTTGGCCGAGAAATACATCGCCGCCGCCAAGACCATTGTGGAAAAGGCCGTGCCGACCGTCGGCAAAGTGTTGCCGATCAAGACTATCCCGGGTAATTTGCCGAAAAACTCCATCAGCTACGCCAGTGGAGGCAAGTCCAGCTATCCGTTCAAGGTCGCCAAGGCCGGCGATTATCGCCTGGTGGCGGAGTTTGAGGTTCGTGGTTCCTTTGAATTCGATCCGTCGCGTGTCCAGCTGGTTTTGAAGCTGGATGGGGAGGAAAAGGTCAAGGCGGAGCATGTCTGGGAAAACCAGAAGAAATACTTTTACGAAATCAAGGGCCAATGGAAGCCGGGTGATGAGCATAAGGTCGAACTGGAAGTCACCAAGTTGCCCCCCGGGAAAGCGGCTGCCGGCAAGCAAGGCACGACGAACTTGCAGGGCATTTCCTTGAAGCTGGAAGGCCCGCTCGATCGCAAGGACTGGCCCTATGTCAATAACTATGAGCGCACATTCTTCAAGGGCGAACCGCCTGCCGGCGCCGCCGAACGCAAGCAGTATGCCCGCGAGGTGCTGGAACGCTTCGTGACCAAGGCCTTCCGCCGCCCCGCCGACGCCAAGACACTTGACCGACTCGTGAGCATCGCCGAGTTGGTCTACAAGCAGCCGGACAAGAATTTCGAGCAAGGCGTCTCGCAGGCGCTGACCGCCGTGCTGGCGTCGCCGCGTTTTCTGTTTCGTCTGGAGGAAGCCGATCCGAAAACGCCCAAGGGCGAAGCCTTCGCTTACATCGACGAGTATTCCCTGGCTTCGCGGTTGTCGTACCTGCTCTGGTCCACCATGCCGGACGATGAGTTGTTTCAGCTGGCAAAGAACGGCGAGTTGCGCAAAAACCTCAAGGCCCAGGTTCAGCGGATGCTCAAGGATTCCCGGGCCGCCGAGTTGAGCAAGAATTTCGCCGGCCAGTGGCTGCAATCCCGCGATGTCGACCACGTCCCGCTCAACGCCACCGTGATCCTCAAGCAGGAAGGCAGCAAGGCTAAAGTCAACCTCGACGCCGAACTGCGAAAGGCGATCCGCCTGGAGACCGAACTATTCTTCGATCACATCGCCCGCTCGGATCGCAGCGTGTTAGAAATGATCGACTCTGATTACACGTTCCTCAACGAGCCATTGGCGCAGTTCTACGGCATCCCCGGCGTCAAGGGCAAGGATATGCGCAAGGTCACGCTGCCCAAGGACAGCCCTCGCGGCGGTGTGTTGACGCATGCCTCCGTGCTAATGGTGACGTCCAACCCCACGCGAACCTCGCCGGTCAAACGCGGCCTCTTCGTCTTGGACAATTTCCTGGGCACGCCAACGCCACCCCCGCCCGCGGACCTTGACATCCCCAACCTGGACGAGGCCGCCAAGGGCGCCAAGGTCGAACCGACCATGCGCGAACTAATGGCCTTGCATCGTAGCATGCCAATTTGCAGCTCGTGTCACTCCCGCATGGATCCGCTCGGCCTGGGGCTGGAGAACTTCAACGCTTTGGGGATGTACCGCGACAATGAACACGGCCAGCCGATCGATACGGGCGGCAAGCTCATCACTGGCGAGAGCTTTAACAACATTCAGGAGCTGAAACGCATCCTCAAGGATTCGCGTCGTAAGGATTTCTATCACTGCTTGACCGAGAAATTCCTGACCTACGCCCTGGGCCGGGGTCCGGAATACTTTGACGTGGAGACCATTGACCGCATCGCCGAGCAGCTGGAAAAAGACCAAGGCAAATTCTCCACCTTGCTGATGGGTGTTATCGAATCAGCACCATTCCAGAAACGGCGCAACAGCGCAGCAACTCCTGCCGAACTACCGCAGCCCAAAGTGGCGCCGAAGGCCAAAAAAACCAGCGTGTTGACTCCTTCCTTGCTCGACCATCGATTCATCGGCCAGGATAGCTGGCGGGCACCACCGCTCCGCCTCATTGAAGCTGGCTTGGTTGAAAGAATGTGGTAAAATGCCGTCAGGTTATTCCGCATTGTTCACGAAGGGGCGATCATGGTCATCATTACCTTTCCCGACGAAACAACCGAAAAGAATGCAATCGGCTTTCTCCTCGGGAGGTTCTCCGGGACCATTTTGAAGTCAGGTGAGCACATTCTCCCCGAAGCCGCCATGTCCGCGTTGGCGAGTCAAAACATCCCGTTCACCGTGTGCGGAAAGGCCTCGTATGAGAAGCAAGTTGCGGCGTTACGAAGTGCTGCTTCCGGCGCGGTTTAATGACGGCCAAGAGGTGCCGCACGTGTTGCTCGGTGAAGCAGTAAAAGAAATTGTTAAGCAATTTGAAGCTGTCACTTATTTCGAGAATGCGGCTCAAGGACACTGGCAGCATGGCGAAACCATCTATCGCGACGACCTCGGCCTCATCGTCGTTGATATTCCGGACACGCCCAAGAACCGCAAATGGATGAAGGCGTATAAAGCCCGCTGGAAAGAACGACTTGAGCAGCTGGAAATCTGGATGGTGAGCTATCGGATAGACATTGATTAGTCGTATCCGGAAAGCGAAGGTGTGCCAGTAAGTGCCAGATTATTTGTTTGACCACAGGACTTGTCGGCGTGGATAATCGGCACGGCCTGGGCAAATTGAAAGGCCTGGATAAATTGTACAGTGTGGATTCGCTTCGCATTGCTCACGCGTTGGCATTCAATCGATACCTTTGGCTCTCCGATAGGTTAAATGAAGTAAACTGAAAGATATTTGTCGGTTCCTCAACCCCCCATGGTGCCATGAAGAACGCAAACGCCTCTTCCAATGACCGCGCAGCCCAACGATACTTCAGCCTGAGCCGGCGCAACTTTCTGCGAGGCCTCGGCGTTTGCGTGGCCCTACCGGCCCTTGAATCGCTGCGGCCGCTTTCGTCATTGGACGCCAGCATCATTCCGCGAACGGCCATCAGTTCGACGGGTGCGCCCATCCGCATGGCGTTTATGGAATTCCCCAACGGAGCATTGCCACAATACTGGTGGCCGACCGGCCAGCCCGGAACAACCTTCGAGCTGAACCGCACCATGCAGCCGTTGCAGTCCGTCAAGAGCAAGATCCAAATCATCAGCGGCCTGGACCACCGCAATGCGACTCCCGGCCCTGACGGCGCCGGGGACCATGGCCGCGCTGGCGGAACTTATTTGACGGGCGTGCGCGTCCGCAAAACTCAGGGCGCCGATATCCGCGCCGGCATCTCCATTGACCAGGTTGCCGCCAATCAAGTCGGCCACCTGACGCGCTTCCCGTCATTGGAAATCAGCTCCGATGTCGTCCGCCAGACCGGCAACTGCGACTCCGGCTATTCCTGTGCCTACCAGTGCAATATGGCCTGGAGTTCGCCGACCACGCCGGTCCCGCCCGAACCCAACCCGCGAGCCGTTTTCGAACGCCTTTTTGGCGCCGGCAACCACGGCGAGCGTCAGGCCAACCTGCTCCTGCGTCAGCAGCAACAGCGCTCGGTTCTGGATTTCGTGCTGGACGACGCCCACGACATCCAGCAGGAACTCTCCAATCGCGACCGCTTGCGCATGGACGAGTATTTGACCAGCTTCCGCGAGATTGAACGCCGCCTTGCCGCCGCCGAGGCCGCCAACCGCCGGACGCCCGACCCCGACACCACCACGCCGGCCGGCATCCCCACGGACTTCCAGGATTACATGCGGCTCATGTACAGCATGATGCTGCTCGCCTTCCAGACCGACTCGACCCGCATCTGCACCTTCTTGCTCGCCCACGACGGCGACAACCGCCCCTATCCGCAGATGAACATTCCCGAAGGGCATCATTATCTCACGCATCACCAGAGCAACGCCGCCAAGATTGAAAAGGTGGCCCAAATCGAGACCTGGTACATGCAGCAGTTCGCCTGGTTCCTCGAGCAGATGGAACGAACCCAGGACGTGGACGGCAATTCGCTCTTGCACAACTCGATGCTGGTCATCGGCTGCGCCAACGCCGACGGCAACCGCCACACCCACGCTAATCTGCCGATCGTCCTTGCTGGCGCCGGCGGCGGCACGTTGACTACTGGCCGGTACACGCGTGTCACTGCCCAGCCCATGTGCAACCTGTTTTTGAGCATGATCGACCGCATGGGCGTCCGCGGCGTGGAACGCTTTGGCGATTCGACGGGACGGCTGACGGGGCTGTAAGGCAATATCGATATTTGGTAGACATACCAACCCGAAGCGTTTGCGAAGCAATAACACCTTGCCTCGTATACGCTTCGTTTTTTTGTGGTGCTGTTGGCCAAATAACTTGGTTACTACTGACAATCAGAGTACATTCGAAAGCGAACTTTCCTTTTGCGGATAAAGAACTCCCATGCGACCACAACCCCTGATTTGCGTCCGAGACGTTGAAGCCAGCAGCCGCTGGTATCAGCGGTTGCTGGGTTGCCAAAGCGCGCATGGCGGGCCCAATTACGAACGCCTCGTCCATTCCGGCAAGCTCATCATGCAGCTGCACCGCTGGGAATTGGACCATCATCACGGCCCCATTGGCGATCCAAATAATCTGCCTCCGGGAAATGGCCTGCTTCTTTGGTTCGAGGTGGATGACATTGATGCCGCGCTTGCAAAAGCCGAGTTGATGGCGGCTGAAGTCATTCTACCGCGCCACCGCAACCCGCCCGATGGCGATGGCGGCCCGAACCACTGGGAGATTTGGCTTCGCGACCTTGATGGTTATAAAGTTGTGCTGGCGAGTCCAGATGGG
>DASRAT010000737.1:0-2860 GCA_035638015.1 Gemmataceae bacterium
TGTGCTCAAATCGCGCGGCATGGCGCATTCCAACCAAATCCGCGAGTTCAAGCTTACTGATCAAGGCATCGAGCTGAAAGATGTGTACGTCGGTCCCGATGGGGTCCTGACGGGAACCATGCGCATGGCCCAGGAAGCACGCGAGCAAGCAGCCGCCGCCAGTCGCCAACAAGAAATCGAGCGCCGCCAGCGTGAGCTGGAACGCAAGGGCCAGGTCATGAAGGCCCAGATGGAAGCTCAACGGGCCCAATTCGAGGCGGAAGAACAAGAGCTCAAATTGCTGATCACACAGGAGCAAACCGCCGCCGAGCGTCTCAGCAAAGACCGAGCAGAAGTGGCCCAAAGCCGCAAAGCCGACAACGCAGCCGAAACGCCTAACGGCCATACCCGAAAACCTTCACCAAAAGGAAGCAAATGACCCGGGATCGCGACGCGGTAAAAGCCAATGTCAAACAGGCTGCTTCCGAGGCGGCGCCTGACATTTGGGAATTGCGCCTCTATGTTGCCGGCAAAACGGCCAAATCGGTTGCCGCCATGGACAACCTCAAGCGGCTGTGCGAGGAGCACCTGCCTGGCAAGTATCAAATCGAAATTGTGGACTTGTTGGTGCAACCCCAACTTGCCGCCGGCGACCAGATCGTGGCCATTCCCACGCTGGTGCGCAAGTTGCCACACCCGATACGCAAGATCATTGGAGACCTGTCGAACGTGGAACGAACTTTGGTGGGATTGCAATTGCGTCCTGCCAAGTCGCAGACATAATGGAAGAATGCTTTGCGCCCCTCCATCTGGGGCCGTTGCGGGCAACGCCGACCAGAGGAGATTTGGCAATGATCACGCGGAGCATCGACCAACTCGTGGAAGAAAACGAAAGACTGCGCCGCGAGCTGGACGAAATGGAAGCGACTGTGCTTGCCATTCGCGCTGGCGAGGTGGATGCGGTCGTCGTGGGAGTTGAAAACACGCAGGTTTTCACGCTGGAATCTGCCGACAAATCCTACCGCCTGTTGGTTGAGCAATTGCCAACGGGCGCAGCGGTATTGACACTCGACGGAATGGTCTTGCATTGCAACGTCCGCTTTGCCGACCTCATGCAGCGGCCACTGGAACTGCTGCGCGGCCATGCGCTCGCACAGTATGTCAGTCCCGCGAGCCGAGCGCTATTCAAAGTGTTGTTGCTTGAGGCCCGGACAGGCAGCAGCAAAGGCGAAATCGTGCTGGCAAGAGCGGATGGTTCTTTGACCACCGCCAGCCTTGGCGTTCGTGCCTTCCATGAAGGCGTTGTGGGCGAGTGCCTGATTGTCACCGACTTGACCGAGGAAGAAGCGCGCAAGAAATTGGCGCGGACCGCGGACCGCATGGCGCAGCTTCAGAAAGTCACCGCGGCGCTGTCCGAAGCTTTGACCGTTAACCAGGTCGCCGAGGTCATCATCACTCACGGCCTGGCAGCCATGGGCGCCAGCGTGGGGGTCGTTGCCATACTGAGCGACGACGGCGCCGAACTTGTAAACGTGGGCGTCATGGGCTACCCCGCTGAAGTGGTGAAAGAATGGACGAGTTGCCCCGTCAGCGCACAATTGCCGATGGCGGACGCGGTCCGGAGCAAGCAAGCGATCTTGGTGACAACCGTTGCCGAGCAAGCTGCCCGCTATCCGGATTTGGCGCGTCTGAAGGCCATCGAAGGCGATGGCATGTTGGCAGCTTTTCCGCTCTTGGTTCATGGCCGGGTATTGGGGGCCATGCGTCTGCATTTCCGCGATTCGCGTCCCTTGCACCAGGAAGACCTGGAACACATTCAGACTCTTGCTCAGCAGTGCGGTCAGGCGCTGGAGCGCGCCAGTCTACATGACTCCGAGCGGCTGGCGCGAGAGAAGGCCGAACAAGAAATCGAAGAACGCAAACGAGCCGAGAACACTCTTCGGGAAAACGAGGCAAGGTTCCGCGACTTGGTTTACGCCATGCCGGCGGCCGTTTTTACTACCGACCGCGAAGGGCGAATCACGCTTTTTAACGAACAAGCCGCTGAACTCTGGGGCCAACGTCCAGAAATTGGCAAGGACAGATGGTGTGGGTCGTGGCGCATCTTTCGTCCCGACGGCACGCTCCTGCCCCACGACCAGTGCCCGCTGGCAGTTGCGCTCCGCGAAGGCAGGGCAATTCGTGGCCAGGAAATGATCATCGAAAGGCAAGATGGGAGCCGGGCCTGCGTGCTGCCGCATCCCGAACCGCTTCGCGATGCCTCCGGAGAAATCGTCGGTGCGGTTAACATGCTGGTGGACATCACCGAGCGGAAACTTGTGGAGGAAGCCCTGAAGGACGCCGATCGGCGCAAAAACGAGTTTCTGGCAATGCTGGCCCACGAACTTCGCAATCCGCTGGCGCCCATCATGCATGCACTGCACATGATGCAAATGCCCGATGCCCAGGACTACGACGCGCAGTGGGCGCGAGACGTGATCAAGCGGCAGACCCACCAGTTGAACCGCCTGGTGGATGATTTGCTGGACGTTAGCCGCATTACCCGCGGTAAAGTGGAGCTGCGGCTTGAAAACATCGAACTGCGTTCGGTCATTGAACGCGCGGTGGAGACAAGCCAGCCGGCCATCGACGCCGGCCGTCATCAACTCACCATTGCGTTGCCGCAAGAGCCGATTTGGTTGCACGCGGACCCGATCCGGTTGGGCCAGGTGTTTGGCAACCTGCTCAACAACGCCGCCAAATACATGGAACCGGGCGGACAGATATGGTTAACGGCTGAACGCCTAGAGGACCGGGTGGCAGTGCGAGTGCGTGATGCGGGCATTGGCATGCCGCCCGAAATGCTTCCCAAGATCTTTGATTTGTTTGCTCAGGCCGACCG
>DASRAT010000738.1:0-4277 GCA_035638015.1 Gemmataceae bacterium
CCACCTGCCCGCTGCTCGCCACAATCATCCGCCGCACCCCCGCCTCTCGGGCCGCCTCGAACACATTGTAAACACCAATGATATTGGGCCCAAACAACTCCTTGACAGGATCGGCCACGTCATCCGGCGTGGCGGCAAGATGGATCAACGTGCTGACGCCCGCCATCGCCTTGCGGCACGCCGCCGGATCAAGAATGTCGCCGACGACGCAGTCGGCCAACCCAGGCGTCGGCACACGGTCGAAGCCTCGAAGATTGTGCTTGCGAGCCGTCAACTCACGGACAACCGCCGTGCCAATACGGCCGGAGGAACCAGTGACAAGGATAAGCGGAGTGGTCATGAGGCAATCTTTCGTTGGCTAAACCCTGAGCGATGCGGCTTTTTTAGAAATCGCCGCAGTGACCGGCACCCACCACGCAACAGAAGCGCCGCAGCCGAGCCGCCGGTTGGCAACACCGCCAAGGCCGCCAAGAAGCGCAAGAGGCTCAAGGGGCTCATGGTTCTCACGAGCTACTCGTTGAACGCCTTACACGCTCAAATCTGCCAGAGGGGCGAAACAACCACTACCACGGCGTTTCGAAGACCGCCAAGACCGCCAAGGCCGCCAACATTTCACGGCCTGCTGACAAATGCGCGGCCAAAGATGCTCCCCTCTCCCCGTTGCGGCCGTTGCGGGGAGAGGGGTTGGGGGTGAGGGGTTACGTGTTGCATTGCCTGCGCACCCTCCGGCAGTCGATGACATCCTTGAAAACTTCTGCCGCATTCCGCGTTCACGCTTGCAAACCGCGCGTATAATGGCGGCCCGGTGTCGTGGCTGCCACGCACGGCCCCAGCGTGCTACTCGCCAATCTTACCTCATGGCTCAGCCCCGCCCAGAAACTTCCAAACCCTGGCCTCCAACCGCGCGCGGCCGGCGGCCAACGTCTGGCACTCCCAAATCACCAGCACGCCCCAGCCGGCCCGCCGCAACGCCCGCGTGACGCGCTTGTCCCTGGCCACGTTGCGCTGCAGCTTCGCCGTCCAATAGCGCCGCCGAACCGCGGGAATCCGGCACCGCCCGCAACCGTGCATGTGCCAGAAGCAGCCGCTGACGAAAATGGTTTTGCGCAAACGGGGGAAAACCAGGTCGGGAGCGCCGGGGAGGGAGCGGACGTGGAGGCGGTAGCGGAAGCCGAGGGAGTGGATGAGGCGGCGGACGGTCATTTCGGGGGCGGTGTCTTTGGATTTGACCGCGGCCATGATGCGGGAACGGGCTGCTTTCGTGAAGGTGTCGGCCATTGGGAGAATTTTACTGCTCCGAGTTTGGGAGCAAAGCGACATTGTGGTAAAAGAGGGACATAAGTTGCAGCTGCAAAGTCGGCAGTTGCTGGCGGCAGCGCGACATTTCAAACGGGAGGATGGTTCCATGCAAGGCAAACGCAAATTTCGGGTCGCAGTGACTTGGATCGACACGTATGTGGATTACTACACGGTTGAAGCTGACAGCGAAGACGAAGCTCTCGAAAAAGCGGAGGATCAGGAAGGAGATTTTGACGAAGATGAATCGGTGTTTATTTCCACGAAATGCTTGGATGTTGACATTGAAGAGGAAATACTGGAGGACATCGACCAAGATCTGCAAGACGCCGATCAACCCCAAGTTGTTTCCGCAAACGGCCATGAATCGGTCGTAGTAGCCTCGCCTACTGCTTCACACTAACGCGAATACCTGGTGTACCGACTTCGTCGATCCACTTGGTGTTGTACACGTGAAACAACTCCTTTAGCTTGGCGGTTTTTTCGGAGGAGGAGAACTTTGCGAGTTCCGATATGTTTTGGCCCACAAAAGACTCGACCGATGTGACAATCACTCGGCGGACGTCGGCTGTTTCCAAATACTCCGCCAGCTCGTTTGTCCAAGTCGCGACGCGATCAAAGCGGGTCAAGAGCCAAACTTCGATGTCCGGGCTTTCTAATGCATTATCGATCTGCTTCAAATGCTTTTCGTCTGGCAGCCCAACAGCGATTTCGAAAACTGTGGTGGCCAATTCAATATCACCGAGGCGAGCGTCGGGATCGCCTCGCGCTTTGCGGTCGCTTTTGTTGGCCGGATAAACGGGAGTTTCCAAATTGAATCGTAAGAACAATTTGGCCCTGACAAGGTATTCAGCCACGTCGCCTGTTTTGCGTTTTTCCTCGGCTTGTTTGAGTACATCACGTATAACCGATTCAGCGCTGCGGTTGCGGACGTGCACCGAAAGGGGCTCCTGTTCTAACATTGATCGAAGCGGCGCGGCAAAAACACCTTGCATTTCGTCAATGGCATTTTGCTGCGCTTGGCCGTTGAGCTTTGCAAAACCTCCGCCGGCAACCATGTCCAATAATTCTTGTCCCCAGTCTCGCAAGCTTGACGACCTTCGACCATGGTTTACGTTGATAGCGGCAATTCCCAGCCGCGCATGTGCCCGGTCACCAAAAGTTTCGTGCGACTTTAGCCCCGAGCTACCTTTTCTGGCGAGGTGGTCTTCGAGAGTCAATGACGGCAGGTCGCGTAGCTTCTCAAGTAAAGCCAACGCGGCCTGAAGGCGCGCGGGCACAACCGCACGCTTTCCTTGCCCCATGTGTCGCTGAACAAATTGCTCCAATTGCTCCTTCATTTTGCGTTTCATGCCATAATTCGCGCGGCAACGCGCATGAGGTAATGTTGGATAACCCACTCAACCGCCGGAACGCAAACAGCGTCCCCGAATCCAAAAAGGGCTTTGTTCAAACCCACGTCAATCAAGTATTCGTCTGGCACCCCTTGAAGGCGGGCGCATTCACGGGCTGTAAGGAGCCGTACCTTAAATTCGCCTCGACCCGCCTTGAACAAGATTTGCCGACCACTGCCTCCACGCGGTGTTCGCAAACAGCCCGCAATGCCATCTGTGCGCAATTCCGCCATGCTTCTGCCATTACGGACCCGTCGAAATGCCGTCGCGTAAGTGGGCGATTTGCCATCAATCATCTGTTGAGCGTCAACCGCATGGCGGTCGCTAAGTTGATCCATGAAGTATCTCGTCCGTTTGTCGTTCCACCATTGCGGATCGTCATCCGGCAAATCTTCGACAATGTCCACGAGTTTCCTTCGCGGCGTTGGAAGATGCGGCAATTCCGAAAGATCCCACTGGATTTCTTGATGCAATCCGATGAAGTCAATTAGAGCGGGCGGTCTAGCACCCGACGCCATGCAAAAAGTGCAGCGATCCTCGCCAGTGTCGAGTTTGCCGATAATGAAAAGCCGCACGCGGCTTTGTGGGACCCAGTGAACGGCATTTAGAATCACTGCGTCTACGTTGTATCCCAATTGATTAAGAGCACTCAAGGCCTCGGCGAGGTCTTGACCTCCACGGCTCATCAGAAAACCAAGTACATTCTCAAGCAATACAACAGGCGGCCTTCGCTTGCCCATTCCGCGGATAACATCGAGAAATCCCCAATAAGCCGACGATTGCTTGCCGTTTAATCCTTCCCACCGCCCCGCAATCGAAAGGTCGTTGCAAGGAAACGACGCCGTGAAAAGGTCGCAGGTCGGAATCTCGGCCGGATTCAACTTGTGAATGTCTTCAAGGACAAAGTGGTTATCCTTGGGCCAATTGTGCCGATACATTTCCGCCTTGTCGGGGTCAATGTCGTTGGCGAAAACGACTTGCCAGCCCTGCCGCTCCAGCGCCAACCGGACAAGCCCAATTCCCGCGAAAAACTCCGCCGCCTTCAAAACACGCCCGTTGCCGTTGCCGCTTGGGCCCGTGAAGGAAAGGCGATAGCGCTTTCCACCCAACCGTTCCAGCTGCAAATCGTCCCCGGCGTTGACGGAATGGTGCTCGAAAAACCGCCGCACCCATGTTCGCCCCCGAAAGAAGCCACGCGGTTTGCCCGTCTGGGCATTCACGCCAATGTCCGTTTGGATCGTCTCATTCAAACCATCAAGCACGATTTCAATCTGGTTGGCGTTGCCCTTGGCGGATTTGCGAGCCGGCCCGATGCACCCGGCCGGAAAAAAGTCGTGCAGCCCCGTGATGTAAAGATGGCTTTGGCGCAGGTTGCCGGCGGTCACCTTCAACAGGCGTTTGTTGTCGTTCGCCGCTAGCCGTTCCACAGCCGGGCACCTCGCGGGGACAGATTAAGGGGTGTCTATGGACAGGGTACAGGATTGGTTGGCAGTTGTCACTTGTTTAGTTTTGCGGCGGGGCGGCTGCGGGATTTGCATCCCGAAGGGATGCCAGCCATTAGCCGGGGGTTGAGCGAAGCGATACCCC